>SKNG01000261.1 GCA_007120685.1 Paracoccaceae bacterium
AACGCAGCGCCCGCGCCGTCTTCGTCGCCCGCCGCGCTCCGGGGCTGAAGCCGCGCGACCTGTGCACGCCCGCCGCCGAAGTGGCCGCTGCGATGGCCGCGCTCGCCCAGCGGATCGAGGCGTTGTGGCGGGCCGCCGAGCCCGCCCCGCCGTCGCCCGATGCCGCTTTCGCGCAGCTGGCCGAGGTCAGCCACGGGTTCCTGGCTGTGCACCCCTATGTCGACGGCAACGGCCATGTCTTCCGCCTGACGCTGCCGGTATTCGCCGCCCGGCTGGGGCTGGCGGCGCGGCCGGACTGGACCGCGCACCCCCGGCCCTATGATCATGTCCTGAGCCTGTGCCTGCAATGGTATCCGCATCACCCACTGCTGCTGGCCTGCTACCTGCGCCGGTGGTTCGACCCCGCCGCGACAAGGGACAATGCCAGCCGCCTGACACGCCCCTGACAGCCAGCTTCCTTATTTCCGCCAGATTTTCGCGCAGACTGGAACGGGCGAAACGAGTGATCGAGTTGCCCGTGAAATCGCTGCGGCCATCAGCGCCGCAGACGTTGCAGAGGCCCGCAAGGACCCGATTTCCCATCAACCCGTGATCTCGTCGCGCGTTCGGCTGCCGGTGGCTGCGTCCCTCAAGGGATTGCCACCGTCTGCCGGATCGCGATCGCAGGTGTTGAGGACGACCAGACCGTTTCGACCGTCGTTCTGGCATCGGGGCAGCCGTTCGGCCCGCTCGCACGCTATCGTGCGTTCGGGAAAGGCGAACGCGCAGCTCGTGATGCGGAATGTCTGACGGAACCGGTTGTCGGTCGGATGTGTCGCGGCGGTCTGGCTGCCGTCTGCAAACCCTGCCCGGAAAGGGGCGGTTGCAGCAGCAACAGGCACCGTGACGCATGGAGAGAGAAGGAAGGAGACAAAGACTGCTTGTGACGTGAAACCGACTGTCGAGCGCCCGGCCTGACCCCAAGGGGAAGGAATGGGACATCGAAGGTTCGGCGCAACGTCCAGGGCTTGCGGACCGAAACCGGCCGCCCGCTGCCATCGGCACCCGTCAGGGGGTCGGACCGGCAGTCGGCCAACGGTTTACCGGACATCCCGCGTCTGCCCTTGCCCGTCGCCCTGTCGCACCCCGTTCTGGCTTTGCCAGGGCAAGGGGCGGCAGCGCGGGGCAGAGGTGGAACGGGGGTTCGGGGGCGGTTTTCCGCGTGTGGTGGGGTATGCATGTCATGCCTTTCCCGTGCGACGGAGAGCGGCTTGTTCAGAGGGTCACGGATGCGACCGAACTGACGATGATCGGATTGTTTCCGATGGTGGACGGAAGGATCACGCGCCTGGCCAGACTGCGCCGCGGATGCCGGCTTGCAAACCCCGAAAGGGCGGCGCAAGCTTGGACATCCCGGGTCGGTTCCTGGTAGCGATGGGCGTGGTTTTCCGGCACTGGACAGGGGTTCAGGGCAGACTGGTGACGGTCTGGCGGGTAACGGGGCAGGCGAAGCCGCCCGGTGATACCGCCGCCGAAACCGGCCCTTGCCAGGAACACCTGCCAGGGCAACGGATGAAGCACCCATTGCGACGGGTCGAACCAAGATGCCTGCACCTGCCAGCCCCTTTGGGCGAACGGGCGCAAGGGATCAAGGGGACGGCCCCGACGGGTGGAAAGACGGTCCAGAGCCGAGACGGAAGCACGATCCGTTCGCGGGCACCGGGGCGAGGAGGCGGGCGCTTATGCGTCAGCCTTCAGGCCGCCGACCTGTGAACCGGATCGGGGCAACCGGATCGACGCTGGGATGTCGTGAAAAGGTCACGCTTGCGGCGCTGCTGCCTGTGTCACCGGGTAACCTGGAAAAGGTTGCCATGGTGGCGGGGCAAGGGGCGTCGCAGGAAACGGACCGGCGGTCAACGGACCGGACAGACAAAGCCGAGAGCACCGAGAGTCAGCACCAGCTGAGTCGATGCCACCCGGGCCTGGCCAACCCCCGGCAAGGTAACGGTGTTCAACGCCAAGTCTGTACCGCCCAATGACCGCAGGTTCACTGCGCCGATGCTTGCTGACGCAGCATCCCGAAACGCACGGTCAAGTTGCCGTTGCACCAGGGATGCCGCCGAGAGGATCGGCAATCGACCATCACACGGCATCCCGTTCCGGATCCGGCGTACCCCGACCGCGAAGCAAACCGGCGGTGGGTGTGAAGACAAAGGTGCATGAACAATGCCCCCTTCGCCCCATCGCCCGCAACGTGGATCGAGATCGCCGATTCGGCAACGGACAGTCAAACCCGCCTGACCAGGACCGCACCCGCGAGACCAGACGCCAACCGCCCTGAAGGGTGGCAACGGCAGGGATCGACGGCAAGGCCTGTCACGGTGGGTGGTTCATCCACTGCCACGGCAGGGGTTTCGGCAAGGGCCGGTAACGGTGGCGGCACGCCGGCGGGGATGACTTTCCCGTCGCTTGTCGGACCAGAACCATCCTGCGCTGAAATCCTGTCCGGTGTCGGCAAACCGTGCCCATGGCACCAGGACCGACCCGCGATGTTCCGGCAAGCGCCGCCCCTGAAGGGCACGCAAACCGGCATCCGGGGAGGGGACTGGCCAGCCACGTGGCCTGGCCCGACACCGACGGAGGCAAGACGACAATCGGCAGCACGGACGCAGCCGGGACCGGACGGACAGACCGCTCCGGTTCGCTCGGGCAATAGCATGCAGGTCATGCCTTGCCCGTGCGGCAAACCGCCCCGGAACCCCGCGTTCCGCCTCTGGCCCGCCTTGCGGCCCCGCACCCCGGCACATGCCCGGACGCGGTGGCAGGCATGGCGCGGTGCAGGGCAGACACGGGATGACCGGAAAACCCAAGGCCGAATGCCGGCGCGGTCTCTGACCGGCTGGCGATGGCAAGGGCGAATGGTTTCGGCCCAAAGGCTGTGGACGGCACGGCGAACCGGAGATGGATCAGGCCACCCCCTTGGGGAAAGGCAGGGTGCAGCGCCGGTTGGCACCGTGTGGCAGGCAGTCGAAGGCTTCAACCTTCTTGAACCATGTGCATGGCGGCTTAGCGCCGCTTGCGGCTGTTCCTCATGGGGAGCGGTGCGCGGGCGGTGGCAAAGGCAGCCCGGCATATCCGGCTGACAGACGGAACCGAAGGACGGACGGCAAAGCGGCCGCGCCTCGCCAGACCCGGGCAGCGAAAGCTGCTGGCAGGTCAGGCGGTGCGCACCGGCGCCGGACGAAGGCGGAACGGTCTGGAAGCCCAGGGCACCGGCGAAAGCGGTCCGGACGGCGATACCGACCCCGACAAGGGGGCAAGGTCATCGGCGACCGGGCGCGACGACGAGCCCATGGCAAGATGAAGGAGATGGGGCGCCTGCGGGCCTCCATTCATTTCCGGTTGCTCTGATACGAGATCCGTTTCATTGACTCGGGTCGCATGCGCAATGACGAAAAACGGGCCTTGTGATAGGCCCGTTTGCACGCGCCTTGGAAGGCGATTAACTCCTGCGCCTGCCGAAGCGATCAGCCGGAAACGGTGTGACATCCCTCGCAGTACTGTCGCCAGGCGGGCGGTTGTGCCAGGTCCGTAGTGCCCCTATCTAATCCGGCATGACCCGCGACAGGAGCGCCGACATGCCCCCCAGTGCCGCCCAGCCAGTCAGCACGGCCGCGCCCCTGGCGCAGCCGCGGCCGGAGTCAGAGCGCGCCGCCATGCTGGCCGAGGCCGCTGCCGGCCGCGAACCCACGTATTTCGTCCCCATGCCCGACGGCATGCGCCGGCTGCCGGTGGTGCATGTTCCCGCCGACCTGCCGGTCTACCGGTTCGACAACGGCCGGCTGATCGCCGAACTGCACGAGCATGTGCATGCTGCCGGCGGCGACTTCGACGCCCTGCGCCGCAAGGCCCAGAGCGGCGAGACCCAGGCGCTGCTGCATCGGCTCCTGATGGCGCATGCCGGCGATGAGCGCGGGCCGATCCTGCAGGAACTGCGCCGCCTGCGCCAGCAGACGGAACCGCTGCTGGTCACCGCAGGCGGAGAAGTGATCAACGGCAACCGGCGGCTGGCAGCGATGCGCAGCCTTCTGGCCGAGGACGCCGGTCACTTCGACTGTTACGCGCAGGTGGCCGTGGCGGTGCTGCCAGGGGACTGCCCGCCGGCGGATATCGACTTCATCGAAGCCGCGCTGCAGATGGCACCGGAAACCAAGCTGGGCTACGGCTGGGTGAACCGCCGCCTGAAACTGCGCCGTCAGGTGGAGGAATTGAAATTGCCGCGCGACTGGGTGATGGCAGCCTATCAGATCGACGATCCGGCGCAGGTGGACCGGGAACTGGGCGAACTGGCCCTGGCCGAGCAGTTTCTGCGCGATCGCCTGCATCAGCCGGATCACTTTGCGGCGATCGCCGATGCCGAGGCGCTGTTCGTGGCCTTGCACGCGCAGCTGCAGGACCTGGCGCCCGCCCTGCGCGCGGTGTGGCAGAGCATCGGTTTCGCGATGATCCAGGCCCGTGACGCCCTGATCAAGGAGATCGGCGGCAGCTATCCGTTCGAGCCCGCAGTGCCGCGTCACCTGCCCAGCCTGGCGCTACGCCGATTCGCGCAGGAAAAACTGCATGCGGAAACCGAAACCGAGGATGAAGGGGCGGCGCCGTCCGGCGGGTTGCTCGACGACCTGCGCGCCTTTTTCGACGGTTGCGGGCCGGATGACACCGATGCGCTGCGCGACCTGACCGAGGTGATGCATACGATCCGTGAAGAGCAGCGCGAGGCGGAAAAGCCTGCAGTCATGCTGCAGCGGGTGCGGCGGGCACGCGCGCAGATGGACCGGTTGACGCCCGAGCGCCTGACCGCCGGGCAACGCAACGCGCTGCGCAGCGAGGTGGCGGCGATTCAGGCGCAGGCTGCCTATCTGTTGGGCGAGGCACCTGAGCATCGCTTCGAGCAGCGCAAGACCACGATGGTGAGGGCCGTGTCCGGCTACCTGCGCCGCTGGCGCGAGACCTCGGCAGGGGGCTGAGCCGCCACCCGCCTGTCTGCCCGCCCGCAGGCCCGCCCTGTCGGTAGCCGCTGATCAGGGCGCCGCCGCCGCAGCCCGGCTGGCGCTGCTCGGCCCCGGGGAGGTGGCAAAGACACAGGGGTCGCCCGGCAGCTCGACCGGGGTGGCGCAAAGGCCGCGCGCCACGTTCCAGGCCGCCAGCACGCGGGGCACGTAGTCGCGCGTCTCGGCAAAGGGGGGCACGCCGCCGTTGCGCCGCACCGCGCCCTCGCCGGCATTGTATCCGGCAAGCGCCAGCACCAGATCGCCGCCGAATTCGCCCAGCAGCCAGTCCAGATAGGCGATGCCGCCGCGCAGGTTCTGCGCCGGGTCGAAGGCGTCGGAGACTTCGAACCGGGCCGCCGTGGCGGGGATCAGCTGCATCAGCCCCTGCGCGCCGGCGCGGCTGACCGCATCCACCCGCCCGGCCGATTCGACCGAGATGACCGCCAGCGCCAGCGCCGGCGATACCCGCGTGCCGATGCTGGCGCGCAGAATGTCGGGCCCGTGACGGTCGGCGATGGCCTGCAGATGGGACAGGCGCGGCTCTGGGACGCGGTCAGCGCCGTCCGGCGGGGCGCCGAGGGCCTCCATCGACAGCAGGAAACGGCCGTCACGCGCCTCCAGATCCGCCGGGACCCGGGACCAGAACCAGCCGAAGCGCGCCGTCGCGGGGGTGGCCGGCGCGCCGTTCCGGGGGGTGGTGTTCTCGGCTCCGGGGGATGCGGGCCGCGGCGCCGACGCAGCGGGCGGCGCGATTCGGCGCGCCTGCTCCTCGGGGTCGATTTGCACGGTGATGCGCGGGCCGGTGCCGCCGGGGGCGACGGTGACACGACGAAAGGTGAAATCCTCTTCGGCTGCCCAACCGGCCGTTGTGGTGCCGGCAAGGGCCAACACCAGCGGCAAGACGCCAGAAGCCAGAAAACGGGTTGCGCTGCTCATGCCCGATCTTTGTTTTTCTTAAACCCTTGTGACAGATACTGCGACGAATCGCAATTCTCTTGCAGCGTTTCGGCCCGGCGATGGGCCAGAAATCGGAAACGCTACGCGCAGCTTTCAGCGAATTGTTTCCGCTAGGAAAATACTGCGCGATGATTTCCCGCAAGTGCCACGCAAAGACCGTAATCCGCCCCATTCCGGCCACGGTTCAGGGTCAAACAGTTTCCAGCCAAGCGGGCACCGACCCCAACCAAATCAACCTTCGGTTCCCAGAGCGCGGCGTCAACAGAGTGCAATGAAACTGGAGAGAGCACATGAAACTGGTTGCGATGATCAAGAACTTCCACAACGACGAATCGGGCGCCGTGACGGTCGACTGGGTCGTACTGACCGCCGCCATCGTCGGCCTGGGCATCGCCGTTGTCGCCTCGGTCTCGGGCGGTGTCGGGACGCTGGGCGACAACATCTCGAGCGCGCTGAGCGGTGCCTCTGTCGCCACGCCGGGCGGCGAAGACGGCCTGGGCTTCTGATCGGCCGCGCCTGATCGAAGCAAGAGAAGAAAAGAGCCATGTCGAAAGGCATGGCTCTTTTTTTTGTTTTCGCCCCTGACGGTGCCGACGCTGATCTACATGGGGGCGGTCATAATTTGGTCCAAGTTGTCAGCCATGCTGCCGTCATGGCGGCAATGCTGCCCCGGTCTGGAAAGCGTCCTGTTCCGGTTAGG
This sequence comes from Paracoccaceae bacterium, assembly GCA_007120685.1. Taxonomy (GTDB): domain Bacteria; phylum Pseudomonadota; class Alphaproteobacteria; order Rhodobacterales; family Rhodobacteraceae; genus Pararhodobacter. The sequence continues at coordinate 6,685 of SKNG01000261.1, forward strand.
TTTTTTCGCTGAAGAGGTGAATCATGCGCGTGACACAACTGGCCGTTCTGGGCATCGGCGTGGCCCTGGCAGGCTTCGGGGTCTATATGGCGCAATCCTATGTCGCACAGACGCAGGCGGCGATTGCCGCCGCGCAGGCCCAGCGGGACAATCAGCCGGCAATCGAAACGCGCGAGGTGCTAGTCGCCGCCCGGGCGCTGCGCTTTGGCGAGCCGATAACCGAGGATGTCGTGCGCGCCGTGCCCTGGCCGGCGGACGCCCTGCCGCCGGACGTCTTTCAGGACATGGCAGCGCTTCTGCCCGTAGCCGGACGCCCGCGCGTGGCGCTGCGCGCCATCGAACCGATGGAACCGCTGATGCGGGTCAAGGTCAGCGAGCCCGGCCAGTCTGCCGGCATTGCCGCCACGCTTTCGCCGGGCATGCGGGCCTTTACCATCCGTATCGATTCCTCCAGCGGCATCTCGGGCTCGCTGCGTCCGTCCAACCTGGTTGATATATACTGGACGGGGCGGGGCCGCGACGGCGAGGTGACGCGGCTGATCGGCAGCAATGTGCGGATCATCGCGCTGGACGAGAACGCCGATCAGGACCGCGATTTCACCGGCGTGCCGCGTTCGGTCACCATCGAGGGCACGCCAGAGAAGGTTGCCACGCTGGCTCAGGGGCAATCGACCGGACGGTTGTCATTGTCGCTGGTGGGGCTGGACGATGCGTCCGACCTGTCAACCTTCGAGGTGGACCGCCGTTCGCTTCTGGGTTTTGCGCCAGAGGCCGCGCCGACACAAGAGGAACGCTGCAGCATCCGCACCCGGCGCGGCAACGAGGTGGTTCTGATCGAAATCCCCTGCACCAACTGATCCGCCGGGTAGTCCCTGCCTGGTACGATCCTCGCCCGTCCGCGTCTGGCGCGGCGGGCGTGCAGGAAAGGCAGGTCGGGTGCGTCAGCGACACGAGTTGTTGCCGTCGCGCCACGGTCTAGCCCCTCTATCTAGCGTCTGCTGGCCCTTTACATACCACAAATCGAACATTGATCGGCGAAAGACTTTAAAAGCGCCCTACAAGCATTTGATTCTTGCAATAAAGATCGAATGCATGCATCTTTCTGATCCAAAGGGGGCCGCTAGACGCCTCAATGTTGGTGATCGAAGAGGCAGGATCACATGAAATCGGGTAAACTTTTCGCCGCAGGCCTGCTGGGGCTGTCGCTTGCCGGTCTGGTGGCGCCGGTGGCCGTGCAGGCACAATCGCAGGCGCTGCGCATCACCAATGGCAGCTTCAGTCAGACCCTTGAAGTGGCAATGAACCGCGCGGTGGTCGTCGACAGCGAGGTCCCCTTCGCGGAACTCTCCATCGCCAATCCGGGCATCGCCGACATTTCCACCCTGTCGGACCGGTCGATCTATGTGCTGGGCAAGGCGCCGGGGCGCACCACACTGACCATCCTGGCGCCCGATGGCAGCTTAATTTCCAACGTCGAGGTGCGGGTCACACCGGACCTCGCCGAATTCCGCGAGCGCCTGCGCCAGATTCTGCCCGGCGAATCGATCGAGGTGCGCTCGGCCAATGATGGTATCGTGCTGTCCGGCAACGTCACCTCGATCTCGCGGCTGGACGCGGCGCTGCAGCTTGCCGAACGCTATGCGCCGGGGCGGGTGTCCAACCTGATGAGCGTCGGCGGCACCCAGCAGGTGATGCTGCGCGTGCGGTTTTCGGAAGTGCAGCGCAACGTGGCCCGCAACCTGGCGGCCAGCCTTGCCGTTGGCAGCACCAGCCCTTCAGGTTCGTTGCTGGGCAGCGGGGGCTTTTCTTCCGTCGATACCGCGCGTGCAGCGCTTTCGGGCAACCCGACGGCCTCTGGCGCGCCGCGTGCCGGTGTCATCAGCGGCTCGCTGGGCATCGGCAGCGTGCAGTTTCAGGTGTTGCTGGAAGCGCTGGAAAGCAACGGCCTGGCGCGCACCTTGTCCGAGCCCAGCCTGACCGCGCTGTCAGGCCAGGAGGCGGACTTTCTGGCCGGTGGCGAATTCCCGGTGCCGGTACTGGCCGAAACCGGGCAGGTGACCATCGAATACCGCCCCTTCGGCGTGCAGCTGGCCTTCACCCCGCGCGTGCTCGACGGCGATGTGATCAATCTGATCCTCAACGCCTCGGTCAGTTCGATCGATCCGTCAACGGTGGCCGCTACTGGTGGCGGGATCCAGATCCCGGCCTTCCGTCGCCGCCAGACCTCGACCACGGTGGAACTGCGCGACGGCGAGAGCTTTGCCATCGCAGGATTGTTGCAGGATGATTTCCGTGGCGGCACCCGCGCTGTGCCCTGGCTCAGCGAAATTCCCGTGCTGGGTGCGTTGTTCCGCAGCGCCGAATACCAGCGTGACCAGAGCGAGCTGATCATCTTCGTCACCGCCCATCTGGTTACCCCCACCCGTGGCGAGGCACTGATGATGCCCACCGACCGGGTGCGCCTGCCGAACGAAAGCGAGCTGTTCCTGTCCGGCCGGCTGGAAGGTCGCAACGACCCCGCCGCAGAGGTGGCACGCCAGGACTTTCGCGGTGGCTACGGCTACGTGATGGATTGATCAGGACGCAGGGAACGAGGGAGCGCCCCATGCCGATAACCCGCCGTTTCTTCCTGGCCGCGCTGGCCGCCGTTCCGGTTGCCGCCTGCGACAGGGCTCTTCCGATGGGCGAGGACGGCCTGATCGGAGGGCTGGGCGAGCCGTCCGACCACAACCTGAGGGTGCAGACCGGGCAGTTGCCCTATGCCATGAACCTCGGCGAGCGCTTCGCCCGCGAAGTGCCGACCACGATCAACTTTGCCTTCGACAGCGCCGCGCTGGATGCCGAGGCGCAGGGGATCCTGCGCCGTCAGGCCGGCTGGATGCGGCAGTTTCCGGAACTGTCTTTCCGGGTCTTCGGCCATGCCGATCTGGTGGGGCCATCGGCCTATAACCGCCGGCTGGGGATGCGCCGGGCACGCGCCGCCGTGGCCTATCTGCGCCGTCAGGGCGTTGGCCAGGCAAGGCTGGAGGCCGTTGTCTCGTTGGGCGACACCCAGCCGTTGATCTTTACCCGTGGGCGCGAGCGACAGAACCGGCGGGTTGTGACCGAGGTGTCGGGCTTCATGCAGCGCCATCCCACGGTGATGAGCGGCCAGTATGCGCAGATCATCCAGCGCGAATTCGTCGAAAGCGCGACCTGGGAACATCCCTTGACCCGGCGCTGACGGACCGCACGCGCAGCAATCCTGTTCCGCGCCGATGACGCCGCGCCCGGCCGCAAGGCCGCGGCGCGGCGTCATCGGCTTGCGCGCGTCGGGCCTGGGCAGCATGTGCCGACGGCTGATTTCCACAGTGGCGACAAGCCTGTCCTGAACAGGGAAATCGTTCGCGAATTTACCCGTTTTGGCCCCAATCTCGCCAAGATCATCGTCAAACATCAAGGCATGCCAGGGTACTTGCCGCTGGCCGACCCGCCACATTTGCGGGCCGGGCAGTGGTTCAGGCCCCGATCCTGACCAGTGCCTCTTGCCGGAAGGCATGCAAACGAGGAGACGATGATGTCCAGCACTGCCGCGATGAAGCCGGAAACGGCCCCCATCCGCGCCTGCACCGTATCGCGGGACGTTCAGAATTTCGATCTGCTGATCGAGGACATGGAAATGGAACTGGGCGAGGCCTGGGGCGATCTCACCCTGTCGAACGCCATGAAGTTCCTTGATCAGCCCGACGCCCGCAATCTGGAATTCCTGGCCATCGCGCTGGATGACGAGGATGCGGGCAGCATGCCGCAGATCGAGGCGATCATCCAGCGGGCGCGCGGGTTGAACATCGACGTGATCCTGATCGCCGAGGAACTGGGACCCATTGTCCTGCACCGGCTGTTGCGCTTCGGCGCCAGCGATTTCGTGCCCTATCCGCTGCCGGAAGGCGCGCTGCATGACGCGATCGAGCGTACCCGGCAGGCTAGCTTCACCCCCGGTGCCGGGGCCAACGGCACGGCGCCCCCGCCTGCGCCGCATCTGGGCGGCAAGAAGGGCACCGTCCTGGCGGTGCAACCGCTGGCCGGCGGTGCCGGGGCCACAACCTTCGCGGTGAACCTGGCCTGGGAACTGGCCGGTCAGGGCGGCAACGAGGCGCCTTCCGTCTGCGTGCTCGATTTCGACCTGCAGACCGGCTCGGTTTCCACCTATCTGGATCTGGCGCGCACCGAGCGGGTGTTCGAACTGCTGTCGAACACCGCCGTAATGGACCGGGATTTCTTCCTCAGCACGCTGCAGACCTATAACGAGAAGCTGAAGGTGCTGACCGCCGCTGCCGACATGCTGCCGCTGGATCTGATCACGCCTGACGATATCGAACGGGTGGTCGAGATGGCGCGGGCCAATTTCGACTTCGTCGTGATCGACATGCCCGGCACCGTGGTCCAGTGGACCGAGACCGTGCTTTCCGCGGCCGATTGCTATTTCGCCATGATGGAGCTGGACATGCGCTCGGCGCAGAACGCGCTGCGCCTGATCCGCGCCCTGAAGGCCGAGGAACTGCCGATGGACAGCCTGCGCTATGTCCTCAACCGCGCGCCGAAATTCACCGACCTTTCGGGCAAGGCCCGCGCCCGCCGAATGGCCGAAAGCCTGGACATCTCTTTCGAGATGATGCTGCCCGACGGCACCTATCAGGTGACCCACGCCAATGACCACGGCCTGCCGCTGGCGGAGATGGCACCGAAGAACCCGCTGCTGAAGGAAATCCGCAAGACCGCGCAGGCGATCATCGAGTCGCGCCGGAACGCGGCCCAGGCCGCGGCCTGAGGGGGACAGACATGTTTTCACGCTTCCGCAAGGATCAGAACGGCAACCTGGCCCCCGTCTCGCGTGCGGTGCCGGCGCCGCATGGCGACCTGCCACCGCTGCCCGAAAAGGCGTCCACGCCCGCGCCGGGCTCCGCCGCGCGGCAGCGCGCCAAGCCCAAGTCTGCCACGCCCGCCGCGCCGGATAAGGACCGCCGCCGCCGCCAGCGCATCCTTGAACTGAAGTCGGAGATGCACACCCGGCTGCTGGACAACCTGAACCTTGCAGCCATCGATGCCGCCAGCGAGGCGGAACTGCGCGCTGAAATCGCCTCGATCACCGCCGAGGCGCTGAGTGAGGCCAGCGTCGTGCTGAACAGCGACGAGCGCATGAACCTGATCCAGGACCTGTATTTCGAGGTCCGTGGCCTGGGCCCGCTGGAGCCACTGCTGAAAGATGACACGGTCAACGACATTCTGGTCAACGGCCCGCAGCGGGTATTCGTGGAGCGCGCCGGCAAGCTGGAACTCAGCGATGTGACGTTCAAGGACGAACGCCACCTGATGCGGATTATCGACAAGATCGTCTCGGCCGTGGGTCGACGCGTCGATGAATCCAACCCCTATGTGGACGCGCGCCTGGCCGACGGGTCTCGCTTCAACGCCATGGTGCCACCGGTGGCGGTGGATGGCAGCCTGGTGTCGATCCGGAAATTCAAGAAGGAAAAGCTGGGCATCGACGACCTGGTGCGCTTCGGCGCCTTTTCCGAGGAAATGGCCCTCTATCTGGAAGCGGCGGTGGCCACGCGGCTGAACGTGATCGTCTCTGGCGGTACGGGTTCGGGCAAGACCACCACTCTGAACGCGCTGTCGTCGTTCATCGACAATTCCGAACGCATCCTGACCATCGAGGATACCGCCGAACTGCAACTGCAGCAGGAGCATGTCGGCCGCATGGAAAGCCGGCCCGCCAACGTGGAAGGCAAGGGCGCGGTGACCCAGCGCGACTGTCTGAAGAACGCATTGCGGATGCGCCCGGACCGGATCATCGTCGGCGAGACGCGGGGCGAGGAAGTCATCGACATGCTGCAGGCCATGAACACCGGCCATGACGGCTCGATGACCACGATCCACGCCAACAGCGCGCGCGACGGGGTCAGCCGTCTGGAAAACATGATCGCCATGTCCGGGATCGAGATGCCGCTGCGCGCGGTGCGCAGCCAGATCGCCAGCGCCGTCAACCTGATCGTGCAGGCCAGCCGGTTGCAGGATGGCAGCCGGCGCATGGTGTCGATTACCGAGATCACCGGCATGGAAGGGGACGTGATATCAATGCAGGAGGTCTTTCGGTTCGAGCGTACCGGGCTGCAGCCGGATGGCAAGATCATCGGCCATTTCACCGGCTGCGGCATCCGTTCCGCGCATGCCGACCGGTTCAAGCGCTGGGGCTACGACCTGCCCAACAGCATCTATGACGTAATCCCGGCAGGGGGGCGGCCATGAACATCGATCCAACCCTCGTCATCTATATCCTGATCTTCGCCGGCATCCTGCTGCTGGTCGAGGCGATCTATCTGATGATCTTTGGCCGCTCGATCAGCCTGCATAGCCGGATGAATCGCCGCCTGGAAAAGATGGATGCCAAGAACAGCCGGGTCGAGGTGATCGAATCGCTGCGCAAGGAGATCACCCAGCACCAGCGCAGCACGGGCATTCCCTTCTACTCGCTGCTGGCCGAAAAGGCGCTCAAGGCGCAGATTGCCTTTTCGCCCCTGATGCTGATTTTGATGATGGTGGTCCTGGCCGGTACCGCCTTCCTGGCGCTCAGCCTGGCGACCGAGGCCGCGACCAGTTTGCGCGCCGGGCTGTCGGTGGTGATGGGGGTGGGGGCGATCTGGTTCTGGGTCTCGTCCAAGGCCAACAAGCGGCTGAGCATGATCGAGTCACAGTTGCCCGACGCCATCGATCTGATCGTGCGCGGGCTGCGCGTGGGCCATCCGTTCAGCCATGCGCTAAGCGCCGCCGCGCGCGAGATCGCGGACCCCTTGGGCACCGAACTGGGCCTGATCGCCGACGAGGGCGCCTATGGCCGCGATCTGGGCGAGGCGCTGATGGCCTTTGCGCAACGCATGGACATGCAGGACCTGCGTTTTCTGGCGGTGGCAGTCAGCATCCAGCAGCAGTCCGGCGGCAATCTGGCCGATATCCTGGACGGGCTGTCGAAAGTGGTGCGCGCCCGGTTCAAGCTGTTCCGGAAGGTCAGGGCCATTACCGCCGAGGCGAAATGGTCCGGCATGTTCCTGTCCGGCTTTCCCATCGTGGCGATGCTAATGATCTCGCTGATCAAGCCGGACTATTATGACGACGTCAAGGAGACCGCGCTGTTCGTTCCCATGGCGCTCGTGGTGTTCGCCCTGTTGATCGTGAACGTGCTCTACATGCGCAAGATGGTCAACATCAAGGTCTGAGCGGAGAGGACAGCAGATGGATACGTTTTTTCAGGGTCTTACGATGCCGCTTGGGATGACCGTTCTGATCGCTGTGGCGGGGATGTTCCTGGTCGGTTTCTCGGTGGTCGGTGGCCGGCAGGAAAGGCCCGATCCGATGACCCGCCTGCGCGAACAGGTGCGCACCGGCCGTTCCGCCCCGCGCAGTACGCTGTCTCGGCGCGAGGAGTCGAACGAGCTTCAGAAGCGGCTGGAAAAGTTCAAGTCGTTCCTTGAACCGGCCACCGAACAGGAACGGGATGCCGCGCGGCTGGAAATGATCCAGGCCGGCTACGTGGGCCGCAACGCGGTGCGCGATTTCCACGCTGCGAAATTCATCATGGCGCTCGGCGGGTTGTTGCTGGGGCTTGCCTTCTTCATGGTGACGTCGGACGATCAGGAACGGTCGCTTCTGATGACCGTGCTGCCGATCATGGCGCCGACGCTGGTGGGCTATTACGTGCCCATCTACTGGGTCAACAAACGCCGCGCCGAACGTCAGGATCAGATTGCCTCCGGCTTTCCGGACGCGCTGGACATGCTGCTGATCTGCACCGAGGCCGGGCAATCGCTGGATCAGTCCATCAATCGTGTCGGCAAGGAATTGCAGGCCGGCTACCCGGCACTGGCCGAGGAATTTGCCACCGTCACGCATGAGACCCGCGCCGGCAAGGACCGGATGGAAGTGCTGAAGGACATGGGCGAACGCTGCGGTAACCCGGATATCCGATCCTTTGCCACGGTGATGATCCAATCGGCGACCTATGGCACCTCGGTCGCCGATGCGCTGCGCGTCTATGCCGCCGAAATGCGTGACAAGCGCGTCATGCTGGCCGAGGAAAAGGCCAATGTGCTGCCTACCAAGTTGACACTCGGCACAATGCTGTTCACCGTGCCCCCGTTGCTGATCATCCTGGTCGGCCCCTCGGTGCATGGCGTGGTCACTATGCTCGGTTCGTCAGATTTCGGCCTGTGATGGCCAGACGCTGCGCGGTGGCTGTGCTGGCCTTGGCGCTGGCCGGTTGTGCCGGCGGCGGGGATAACCCGCTGTCAGACTTCCCGCCTGACCGCTTGCCGGGCGGCGCGATTAGCATTGACGAGGCCGTGGACGGGCTGGAGGTCGGTCACCGCCTGATGGCGGCGGGCGAGTTCGATCTGGCGCTCAGTGCCTATTTCCGCGCCGCCGCGCAGCAGGGGCCCACGGTTGATGTGCTGTCGGCCATCGGTTCAGCCAATCTGCGGCTGGGACGGTTGGGTCAGGCCGAACAGATGCTGCGCCGCGCTGTCGAGCGTGATCCGGAATTCGTGCCGGCGCTCAACAACCTGGGCGTGGTGATGGTGGAACGCCAGCAGTGGGGGCAGGCGCGGCACTATTTCCAGACCGCCTTTGCCGTCGACAGTGGTCGCGCGCCAGAAATTCGCGAAAACCTGCGACTTGCGCTCGCAAATCTGCAGGATTCGGGCTATAGTGAGCAAAACAACGATAATTTCGCTCTGGTACGGCGCGGCGACGGACGTTTCCTTCTTCTCGCTACACCCTAGAGCATCGAGCAGTGAAGGAACCGACATGCGCTCTATCCAGCGGGTAGCAGTATGTCTGCTGGCGCTTGGCCTTCTGGCCGGGTGCGAGCAGTCTCGTCACGCACAGACGGCGCGGGCCATCGACAGCGTTGCCGATATAGACCAGGAAAACATGGCCGAAATGATGCTGGCCGTTTCCGACCCGCGCGAGGCGGTGACCTGGTTTCGTCAGGCCGCCGACGCCGACCCCGAAAGGCTGAGTTTGCAGCGCGGCCTGGCCCGCTCGCTGGCCCGTTCGGGGCAGGCAGAGGAGTCGATACCGGTCTGGGACCGCGTGATCGCCCATGCCGAGGCGACGCTGGACGATCAGGTGCAACTGGCCGATGCCCATATCCGCGCCAGCAACTGGGATCAGGCGCGCGCCGTGCTCGATGCCATCCCGCCCACGCATGAAACCTATCAGCGCTACCGGCTGGAGGCGATGCTGGCCGACTCCCGGCAGCAATGGGACCGCGCCGACCATTTCTACGAGGTCGCCGCCGGCCTGACCCCGCGGCCCGCCGGGGTTCTGAACAACTGGGGCTTTTCGCGCCTGACCCGAGGCGATGCGCGCGGTGCCGAGCGGCTGTTCATCGATGCCCTGCGTCACCAGCCTTCGCTCTATACTGCCAAGAACAACCTGGTGCTGGCCCGCGCCGCGCAGCGCCGGTACGAACTGCCGGTCATGGAAATCACCCAGACCGAACGCGCGCAGCTTCTGCACACCATGGCACTGGCGGCGATCCGGCAGGGCGATGTCTCGGTCGGCCGGGCGCTGTTGCAAGAAGCCATCGCCACCCATCCGCAGCATTTCGAGCCCGCGGTGCTGGCACTGCGCGCGCTGGGCTGACGGCGGGACCGGGCAGATGATGATGTCGCAATCCGCCTCCGCCGCGCTCTGGCTGCTTGTCCTTGCCACGCCGGTTGCGCTTTGGGTCGTCTACAGCGACCTGAGATCGATGCGCATTCCCAACCTGGCGGTGCTGGCGCTGCTCGTCATCTTCGCGGTGGTTGGCCTTCTTACCCTGCCGATATCCACCTGGGCCTGGGCCTGGCTGCATTTCGCGGTGGTGTTGCTGATCGGCTTCCTGCTCAGCCTCACCGGCGGGTTCGGTGCGGGCGACGCCAAGTTCGCCGCTGCCATGGCGCCCTTCGTGGCACTGGGCGATCTGCGGCTTTTTCTGGTGTTGCTGGGCGCGGTGATCGTCAGCGCCTTCGTCGCGCATCGGCTGGCGCGCCGCATTACCCCCCTTCGGCGCCTCGCCCCGCATTGGGAAAGCTGGGAACGAAAAGAGTTCCCGATGGGCCTCGCGCTGGGTCCGACGTTAATCTTTTATCTGGCTTTGGCCAGCATCTATGGCAGTTGACCGGCCTCAGCCCGGCCTTGTAGCAGGAGTCTTGTCATGAACATCATGGCCAATCACCCCGCCATCACCCCGCCGCCGCTGCCGGCAAAGCTGGAGAACAACAATCTTCCGCTTACGCTGATGCGCGACATCCTGATGAAGACCATCTATCGACGCTCGCTTACCAGCGCTTCGGAAATCGCCAAGGCCGTCTGCCTGCCGTTTGCCCAGGTCATGGAACTGATCGATGCCGCCCGCGCCGAGCATTTGCTGGAGGTCACGGGCAGCCTTCATGCCAATAGCGACAACAAGGAGATCGGCTTTCAGTTGACCGAGGCGGGCCGCCGCCACGCGCTGGCCGCTTTGGCGCTGTCGGAATACTACGGGCCGATGCCGGTGCCGCTGGATGATTACGCCCAGCAAGTGAAACGCCAGTCGATCCGCAGCATCAGGCTGACCCGCACCGAATTGCAGAAATCGATGGGTGACCTGATCCTGCCGCCGGGGCTGATGGCGACGCTGGGACCGGCGGTCACCTCGGGCCGGTCGATCCTGCTCTACGGTCCGCCGGGCAACGGCAAATCCTCCATCGCCAATGGCATCCGCGATGCGCTGGGCGATCATATCTATGTGCCCCATGCCGTGGCCCATGCCGGGCAGGTGATCGCCGTCTTCGATCCGGTGGTGCACAACCTGGTGCCGGAACCGGCCGAGACCGGCAATCGCCTGCGGCTGAGCAGCTTGCGCCATGACCCCCGCTATGTGCTGTGCGAACGCCCCACGGTGATGACCGGGGGCGAACTGACGCTGGACATGCTGGAGCTGAAATACAACGCCACTGCCCGCACCTATCAGGCGCCCTTGCAGTTCAAGGCTACCGGCGGCGTGTTCATCGTCGACGACCTTGGCCGCCAGGAAGAGCCGCCCCAGGCGTTGATCAACCGCTGGATCGTGCCGATGGAGATGAATTACGACATCCTGTCGCTGCAATCGGGCGAGAAGTTCCTGGTGCCCTTCGATACGCTGGTGATCTTTTCCACCAACTTCCACCCCAACGAGATCTTCGACCAGGCCGCGCTGCGCCGGATCTTCTACAAGATCAAGATCGACGGGCCGGACCAGGAGGATTTCCTGAAGATTTTCGCCCTCGTCGCGCGCAAGCGCCGGATACCGCTGAACGAGGATGCGCTGATCCATCTGCTGGAAAAGAAGTATCCCGCCATCGACAATGTCTATGCCAATTATCAGCCGATATTCCTGATCGACCAGATGATCTCGATCTGCCAGTTCGAAGGCAAACCCTATCACATGACGCCCGCCCTGATCGATCGGGCCTGGGACAACATGTTCGTCCGCGACGAGGAGATCGTGAAATAACGCAAGGTCCGGGTTGCAGGGCCGTGGCCTGCAAGGTCTGATGTGCGCGCCACCGCCGTCACGCAGGAACCTGCCATGTCCGAGCATCCCATCGCCCCGCATCTGCAGGCCAGTTTCGACCGGCAGACGATGATGGCCACCTTTGGCGCCACGCTGGTCTCCGCCGCCGATGGCCGCGCCGTGATCCGGGCACCATTGATGCCAGGTGTTCGTCAGCAGCACGGCGCCGGGCATGCGGCCCTGGCCTTCGGCATTGGCGACTCCGCCGCCGGCTATGCCGCGCTGTCACTCCTGCCCGGGGGGCGCGAGGTGATGACGGCCGAGATCAAGATCAACCTGCTGTCGCCCGCGCTTGGTGACTGGTTCGAGGCCACAGGCGAGGTGGTCAAGGCGGGCCGCCGCCTGAGCGTGGTGCGCGCCGAGGTGGTGGCGATCACGGGCACAGCGCGCAAGACCATCGCCATCCTGCAGGGCACCATGGTCCCGGTCGACCCGGCACCCTGAGCGGCCTGAACACGACAGAGGGGGACGGGCTTTCGAAACCCTTTTCCGTTCCCGACCCCTCAGGCGGATACCGTATCAGGCCGTCAGCCCTTCGGGCTCGGGCAGCCCATGCGCGCGGCAGGTGGCGGTCAGCGTATTGGCCAGCAGGCAGGCAATCGTCATCGGCCCCACCCCGCCCGGCACCGGGGTAATCGCCCCGGCCACCGCCGCCGCGCTGTCGAAATCCACATCACCTACCAGCCGTGTGCCGCCCTCATGCGCTACCCGGTTGATGCCCACATCGATCACCGTCGCGCCCGGCTTGATCCAGTCGCCCGGCACCATCTGCGGCCGGCCCACGGCGGCCACCAGAATATCCGCCCGCCGGCAGACATCGGGCAGATCACGCGTACGCGAATGCGCCACCGTCACCGTGCAACTGTCGCCCAGCAGAAGCTGCACCATCGGCTTGCCGACGATGTTCGACCGGCCCAGCACCACAGCCTCCAGCCCCGAAAGCGACCCCAGATGATCGCGCAGCATCATCAGGCAGCCCAGCGGCGTGCAGGGCACCATCGCCTTCTGCCCCGTGCTCAGCAGCCCGACGTTCGAAATATGGAACCCGTCCACATCCTTGGCCGGATCGATGGCGTTGATCACCAGATCGCTGTTCAGATGGCCCGGCAGCGGCAGTTGCACCAGGATCCCGTTCACCGCCGGGTCGGCGTTCAGCTGCGCGATCAGATCCAGCAGCGCGGCCTCGCCCGTATCCGCCGGCAGGCGATGCTCGAAGGACCGCATCCCCACCTCGACCGTCTGTCGGCCCTTGGAGCGCACATAGACCTGGCTGGCCGGGTCCTCGCCCACCAGCACCACTGCCAGCCCCGGCACGATCCCGCGCCCGGCCAGCCCCGCCACACCCTCGGCCACTCGCGCCCGCACCCGCGCCGCAAAAGCCTTGCCGTCGATGATCGCCGCGCCCATGCCTGCCCCTTTCTGCCCCCATACGGGCGGCACTATCCCAACGCGCCGGCCCACACCAGCAATGCAGACCCCGCCCTTCATCTTGCCTTAGATACTCAAGGCCGCAGGCCGGCGGCGAAGGGGGCTCGATGCCCCCGCCGCCGCCACCCCCGTCACCCGGCCTCAGAACAACCCTTCCACGAAGCCCGCCTCGCCGATGCGGATACTTTCGGCCGCCGGCTGACGCGGCAGGCCCGGCATGGTCATGATCTCGCCGCAGATCACCACGATGAACCCCGCCCCCGCCGAGAGCCGCACCTCGCGCACCGGCACCGAATGACCCACGGGCGCGCCCCGCAGGTTCGGGTCGGTGGAAAACGAATACTGCGTCTTGGCCATGCAGACCGGATAATCGCCGTAACCCGCCGCCTCCCAGGCGCGCAACTGATCGCGGATCGCCTTGTCCGCCAGCACCGCATCGGCGTGATAGATGCGCTTGGCGATGGTCTCGATCTTCTCGAACAATCCCATCTCGTCAGGGTAGAGCGGCGCGAAGGCCGACGCTCCACTATCGGCCAGTTCCGCCACGCGCTGCGCCAGCGCCTCCACCCCGGCGCTGCCCTCGGCCCAGTGGCGGCAGACTATCGCCTCGGCCCCCTGCTCGGCGACATAGGCCTGCACGGCGGCGATTTCGGCCTCGGTGTCGGAATGGAAATGGTTGATCGCCACCACCACCGGCACGCCGAAGCCCTTCACATTGGCGATGTGCCGGCCCAGGTTGGGGCAGCCGCGCTCCACCGCCGCCACATCCTCGGCCCCCAGATCGGCCTTGGCCACGCCACCGTTCATCTTCATCGCCCGCACCGTGGCCACGATAACGGCGGCAGCCGGGCTCAGCCCCGCCTTGCGGCACTTGATGTCGAAGAACTTCTCCGCTCCCAGATCGGCACCGAACCCGGCCTCGGTGACCACGTAATCGGCCAGTTTCAGCGCCGTGCGCGTAGCGATCACCGAATTGCAGCCATGCGCGATATTGGCGAAAGGCCCGCCATGGACAAAGGCCGGGTTGTTTTCCAGCGTCTGCACCAGATTGGGCTGCATCGCATCGCGCAGCAGCACCGTCATGGCGCCATCGGCCTTCAAGTCACGCGCGTATACCGGCGTCCTGTCGCGCCGATAGGCCACCACGATATCGCCCAGCCGCGCCTGCAGGTCATCCAGATCCCGCGCCAGACACAGGATCGCCATCACCTCGGAGGCCACGGTGATGTCGAACCCCGTCTGCCGGGCAAAGCCGTTGGCCACGCCGCCCAGGCCCACCACCACATCGCGCAGCGCGCGGTCGTTCATGTCCATCACCCGGCGCCAGACGATGCGGCGCTCATCGATCTCCAGCGCGTTGCCCCAGTAGATGTGGTTATCGATCATCGCCGACAGCAGGTTATGCGCGGCGGTGATGGCGTGGAAATCGCCGGTGAAATGCAGGTTCATCTCTTCCATCGGCACCACCTGCGCATACCCGCCCCCGGCCGCCCCGCCCTTCATGCCGAAATTCGGGCCAAGGCTGGCCTCGCGGATGCAGATCGCTGCCCGCTTGCCGATCCGGTTCAGCCCGTCGCCCAGGCCCACGGTGGTGGTGGTCTTGCCCTCGCCCGCCGGCGTCGGGTTGATCGCCGTGACCAGGATCAGCTTGCCATCCGGCCGCTCGGCCAGGCTGTCGATGAACCCCTGCCCGATCTTGGCCTTGTCATGGCCATAGGGCAGCAGATGCTCGGCCGGGATGCCCAGCTTCTCGCCCACCTGCTGGATCGGCTGCTTTCTCGCCTCGCGGGCGATTTCGATGTCACTCTTGAAGGCCATGCCGGTCTCCTGCTGGGCTGGGGCGTTGCCGGTCCTGCATAGGCAGATGCCGGGCGGCGGTGAACACCGTTTGCGACGCCTCGGCGCCGGATTTCGGCAAGCGCGGTTTCCGATAGGTCACAGGCAGCCGCGTAAGCCGCTCACCCCACCCAGGGCTGGGGCTGTTGTGCATAGCCGATATAAAGCGGGTGCTTCGGATGCCCCGCCTGACTCAGCCCAAGATTAAAGAGCGGCCGCCCGGTCGCGCGCAACAGCCGCGCCACCGCCGGGCCACGGCCCAGATGCGCCCCATGCGTGCCCCAGGCGCAGACAATCGTGTCGGCCCAGCCCGCCCCCTCAGTGATCACCGCGTCATTCTCCGGCCCCACCGGGTCGGCCTGTGCCCGCATCACACGCGGGTCGGTGGCGCGAAAGGCGAAGATGTTGCACACCCTGAAGGCCCCGAACCCCAGCGCCCGCGCTCGCCTCTCGCAGCGTTCCACCGTGGGGTCGTTCTGCACCTCGGTCGCGGTCGAGGGGTTGAGCATGACGAACAGGACCCGCCCCGCGCCCGCCTCCCAGACCCGCGTCAGCGCGTAGCGATAATGCAGACAGGGCGAATAGACCGCCACGCTATCGGCATCGCCCTTCCGATGTTCCCGCGTGATCATGGCGGCCCGGCTGCCTTCATCTTACTGAAAATACGCCGGGGGTGAATTGGCCGCAGGCCAAGAGGGGGCAGCGCCCCCTTCCCTCTCACCCCGCTGCAAACTGCCCTGCAAAGCGCTCGCGCAGCGCCGCTTTCTGCACCTTGCCCATCGTGTTGCGCGGCAGTTCCGGCACCACCGCAACCGCGCGCGGCTGCTTGAAACGGGCCAGACTGTCCCCAACCGCCGCCATCACTGCCCCCGGCTCCAGTACCGCGCCTGGCTCCGGCACCAGCACAGCCAGCACCGCCTCGCCCAGATCGGAATGCGGCACGCCGATCACGGCGCTTTCCTGCACCCCGGGCAGAGCATCCAGCACCAGTTCCACCTCCTTGGGGTATATGTTGTAGCCACCGGCGATGATCAGATCCTTCTGCCGACCGACGATCTGCAGATAGCCATCGGGATCGAACCGCCCCAGATCGCCGCTGATGAAGAACCCGTCGGCCCGGATCTCGGCCGCGGTCTTTTCCGGCATCTGCCAGTAGCCCTGAAACACATTCGGCCCGCGCAACTCCACCATGCCGGTCTCGCCCCGCGCCAGTTCCGCGCCGGTCTCCGGGTCGGTGATGCGCACCTCCACCCCCGGCAGGGGCGGGCCCACTGTGCCCGCGCGCCGCTCGCCGGCATAGGGGTTCGAGGTATTCATGTTGGTCTCGGTCATTCCGTAGCGTTCCAGGATACGCTGCCCGGTACGCGCCTCGAATGCCGCATGCGTCTCGGCCAGCAGCGGGGCCGAGCCGGAGACGAAGAGCCGCATATGCGTGACCAGATCACGTGTCAGGCGGGGATCGTCCAGCAGGCGCGTATAGAAGGTCGGCACCCCCATCAGGCAGGTGGCACGCGGCATCCAGGCGATCAGCGCCTCCACGTCCAGCCGGGGCAGGAAGATCATGCTGCCGCCCGAGGCCAGCACCGTGTTGGTGGCCACGAAGAGCCCGTGGGTATGAAAGATCGGCAGCGCGTGCAGCAGCACGTCGAGGTCGGTGAAGGCCCAGGCCTCGGCCAGCACCTCGGCATTCGACAGAAGGTTTCTCTGGCTGATCATCGCGCCCTTGGACCGGCCCGTAGTGCCCGAGGTATAAAGCAGCGCCGCCAGATCATCCTCGGCGCGGGGGGTGGCGGTTTCGCGCGGCGCCGCGGCGTGCATTGCTTCGGCGAAGCTGCCCCTGCCATCGGCGCCCAGCGTCAGCATCCGCGCCCCGCAACGCGCGGCCACCGGCGCCATCACCCCCTCGCGGCCCGGGTCAGCCAGAAACAACGCGGCGCCGGCGTTTTCAAGGAAATAGGCCACTTCCTCGGCCGTGTAGGCGGGGTTCAGGGGCAGAAACACCACCCCCGCCATCGCCGCGCCGTAGAACAGGGCCAGCGCCTGCGGACTCTTTTCCACCTGTGCGGCCAGCCGGTCGCCGGGCCGCAGCCCCTGCGCATCCAACGTGCCGGCAATCTGTGCGCAAAGACCGTAGAAGCCCGCGCCACTGAGCGTGCCACCGTCGGGCAGATGCAGGAACGGGTCCGCGCGCCCTTTCAGCGGGGCCAGCAACCGGTCGTGCAGCGGGTTCGTGTCAGTCATGCCTGGGCCCTCCCGTCCGCTGGCATAGCGCGCCCTCGTGCCCCGGTCCAGAAGCGGGATTGCATCGCGGGATGCAATGCCTGCCGATATGCCCGATACTGCGGTGACTGCAGCCATGAACGGAGCCCGCCATGACCCAACGCCACTGCATCCTGATCGGCGCGCCGGTCGACAGCGGCCAGCGCCGCCCCGGCTGCCTTATGGGCCCCGCCGCGCTGCGCGTCGCGGGTATCGCCGAGACGCTCGCCAGCCTCGGTCACCAGGTCGAAGATCGCGGCGACCTCAGCCCCGGCCCCCCACCGCCTGACGCGCATCACCCCAACCCGGCGCTTCACGCGCTGCCGGAAACCATGGCCTGGCAGCAGACCCTCGCCCGCGCGGGCCTTGCCGCGCTGCAAGACGGCATGCCGATCTGGCTGGGCGGCGATCACAGCATGTCGCTGGGCACGCTCGCGGCCTCGGCCGCGCATGCGCAGGCCGAAGGCCGCCCGCTCTTCATCCTCTGGCTGGACGCCCATAGCGATTTCCACACGCTGAACAGCACCCAAAGCGGCAACCTCCACGGCACCCCCATCGCCTATGCGGCGGGCCTCGATTGCGCCCCGCTCCCCGCTTTCCCGGCGCCCGTGCCGCCCGAGAACATCTGCCTCTTCGGCATCCGCTCGGTCGATCCGGCCGAACATGCGTCGCTGCTCGCCCATGACATCACTCCCTGCGACATGCGGGTGATCGACGAACAGGGCATCACCGCCCCCCTGCGCGCCTTCCTGGACCGGGTCGCCACGGCAGGGGGCCATCTGCATGTCTCGCTCGATGTCGATTTCCTGGACCCCGGCATCGCCCCGGCGGTCGGCACCACCGTCCCCGGCGGCACCAGCTTCCGCGAGGCGCATCTGGTCATGGAACTGCTGCACGAATCCGGCCTCGCCACCGCCATCGACCTCGTCGAACTCAACCCCTTCCTGGATGAACGCGGCCGCACCGCGCATCTGATGGTCGATCTGCTTGCCTCGCTGATGGGGCGTAAGGTCTTCGACCGCCCCACCCGCGCCTGGCGCGGCCGCGCCTGACGGCAGCGCAGTCTCTCTTTGCTCTTCAAATATCCCGGGGGGGACGGCGCAGCCGACGGGGGGCAGCGCCCCCCACCGCCCTCACCGCTCACGCCCCCCGCTCGGCCTGCTTGGCGGCGTCCCACAGCGCATCCATCTCGGCCAGATCGCTGTCCTCGGGCCGTCGCCCCTGCGCGGCCAGCGCTGCCTCGATGGCCCGGAACCGGCGCACGAATTTCCCGTTCGCCGCCCGCAGCGCCACCTCCGGGTCCACCTTCAGATGCCGCGCCAGATTGGCGATGACGAACAAGAGATCCCCCATCTCCTCGGCCACCGCCTCGGCCGGCAGGGCATCATGCGCCTCGGCCAGTTCGCGCGCCTCCTCGGTGATCTTCTCCACCACCTGGCCGATATCGGGCCAGTCGAACCCCACCCGCGCCGCCCGCTTCTGCAGCTTCACCGCCCGCATCAACGCCGGCAGGGCCAGCGGCACATCGTCCAGCACCCCGGTCTGCGCCCGCGCCGCGCGCTCACGCGCCTTCTGCTCTTCCCAGGCATCGACCTGCGCCTCGGCCGAGCGCGCCGCCGCATCCCCGAACACATGCGGATGGCGAGAGACCATCTTGTCGGCGGCATCGTGGATCACGTCGTCGAGCGTGAAATGCCCCGCCTCGCCCGCCATCTGCGCGTGATAGACCACCTGGAACAGAAGATCGCCCAATTCGCTGCGCAGCCCCGGCCAGTCGCGCCGGGCGATCGCGTCGGCGACCTCATGCGCTTCTTCAATCGCATAGGGGGCGATGGAGTCGAAATCCTGCTCCAGATCCCAGGCGCAGCCACCCTCGGGCTCGCGCAGCCGGCGCATGATTTCCACAAGCCGGGGCATCCCGCCTTCGGGGTCGTGGATCAAGGGGTCTTCCGCCACTGCGCCATCTCCCACTACGCTTTGTTCATGCAAAAGGGGCGGGGATCACCCCGCCCCGAAGCCGTCATCCGGCAACCGCCTTCAGCGGTCCTCGACCTCGATGTAGCCGCGCCGCGGCTCGCCGGTGTAAAGCTGGCGCGGCCGGCCGATCTTCTGCTGCGGATCGGCGATCATTTCCTTCCACTGCGAAATCCAGCCCACCGTGCGCGACAGCGCAAAGATCGGCGTGAACATCGCGGTGGGGAAGCCCATCGCTTCCAGCATGATGCCGGAATAGAAATCGACATTCGGATAGAGCTTTTTCTCGACGAAATACTCGTCCTCCAGCGCGATGCGCTCCAGCTCCTTGGCGACCTTCAGGGTCTCGTTGTCGGCGATGCCCAGAAGCCCCAGCACTTCATCGGCGGACTGTTTCATCACCTTCGCGCGCGGATCGAAATTCTTGTAGACGCGGTGGCCGAAGCCCATCAGGCGGAAGGGATCGTCCTTGTCCTTGGCGCGCTTGATGTATTCCGGGATGCGGTCGACCGTGCCGATCTCGCGCAGCATCTCCAGACAGGCCTGGTTTGCGCCGCCATGCGCGGGCCCCCACAGGCAGGCGATGCCGGCGGCGATGCAGGCAAAGGGGTTCGCGCCCGAAGAGCCCGCCAGCCGCACCGTGCTGGTCGAGGCATTCTGCTCATGATCGGCATGCAGCATCATGATCCGGTCCATGGCGCGCGCGAGGATCGGGTCGACAACATAATCCTCGGCCGGGACCGAGAAGCACATGTGCAGGAAATTACCCGCATAATCCAGGCTGTTCTTCGGATAGACGAAGGGCTGACCGATGGAATACTTGTGCGCCATGGCGGCGATGGTGGGCAGCTTGGCGATCATCCGGATCGCCGCCACCTCACGCTGCCAGGAGTCGTTGATATCGGTCGAATCGTGGTAGAAGGCCGACATCGCGCCGACCACGCCCACCATCGTGGCCATCGGATGCGCGTCACGGCGGAACCCGCGGAAGAAGTTGTGCATCTGCTCATGCACCATCGTGTGGCGGGTCACACGGGTTTCAAAGTCCAGCATCTGCGAAGCGGTCGGCAATTCGCCGTACAGCAGCAGGTAGCAGACCTCCAGGTGATGCGATTTCTCGGCCAGCTCGTCGATCGGATAGCCGCGATAGAGCAACTCGCCCTTGTCGCCGTCGATATAGGTGATGTTCGATTCGCAGGCCGCGGTCGAGGTAAAGCCCGGGTCGAAGGTGAACACGTCCCCCTGCGCGTAAAGCTTGCGGATATCGATCACATCCGGACCAACGCTGGGCGAATAGATCGGCATGTCGATCGTCTTGTCGCCAAAGGTCAGCGTCGCGGTTCCTTTTTGGTCGGCCATGGCAATCCCTCGCTCTTGTCTGTCCTGCTCCGCCCGGTGTCCCGGTGCGGCGCGGCTGTCAGTCGGCAGTCAGGCCGCAGGCATCGGCCAGTCGCGCCAGGGTTTCGTCGCGTCCCAGAACGATCATCATGTCGAAAACGCTTGGCGTCACGGTTCGCCCGGCCAAGGCGGCGCGCAGCGGTTGCGCCAGCTTGCCCAGGCCCAGACCGTGCGCCGCAGCAGCCGCGCTCACAATGGATTCAAGACCCTCGCGTGTCCAGCTAGCATTTCGCAACTGCGGCGTCAATTCTGTCAGTATACCACGGGATACATTGTCAAGGGCCGCGGTTGCCTTCTGATCCGGTTCCAGCGGGCGTGTTGCCAGAACGAAGTGCAGTTTTTCAAAGAGTTGCGTGTAGGATCGCGCCCTTTCCTTTGCCAGCGGCAGCGCCGCTTCTATCAGGGTAAGACGGTCTGCTGGCAGGGGGCCTGCGCCACTGGCGGTCAGATAGTCGCGCATTCCCTGCAGCACCGCAGCATCCGGCATGGCCGAGAAATGAAGCCCCGTCAGATGGTCCAGCTTCTTCAGGTCCAGCCTTGCGGGCGCGCGGTTGATACCGTTCAGGTCGAACCAGTCCAGCGCTTGTGCGTCGGTGAAGAACTCGTCGTCGCCATGGCTCCAGCCCAGCCGGGCCAGATAGTTGCGCAGCGCCGGCGCGGGGTAACCCATGCGGGCGTATTCCTCCAGCCCCAGCGCGCCGTGGCGTTTGGACAGTTTCTTGCCGTCCGGGCCGTGGATCAGCGGGATATGCGCCCAGACCGGCTCTGCCCAGCCCATCGCCCGGTAGATCTGGGCCTGCCGCGCGGCGTTGTTCAGATGGTCGTCGCCCCGGATGACATGCGTTACCCCCATGTCATGGTCATCCACCACCACCGCCAGCATATAGGTGGGCGTGCCATCGGATCGTAACAGCACCATGTCATCCAACTGGTCACTGCCGAAGGTCACCTGGCCCTGCACGGCGTCCTTGATCACCGTCTGCCCGTCGCGCGGCGCCTTCAGGCGGATCACGAAGGGTGCATCGGGGTGGCTGGCCGGATCGGCATCGCGCCAGGGGCTCTGGAACAGGGTCGAGCGCCCCTCGGCCCGGGCGGACTCGCGGAAACTCTCGATTTCCTCCTGCGCGGCGAAGCACCTGTAGGCATGGCCGCTGGCCAGCATGGCGCGGGCGACCTCGGCATGGCGGGGGGCGCGGGCGAACTGGCTGACCGCCTCGCCATCCCAGTCCAGCCCCAGCCAGCGCAGCCCGTCCAGGATCGCCGCCGTGGCCTCGGGCGTGGACCGGGCGCGGTCGGTATCTTCGATCCGTAGCAGGAACTGCCCGCCCCGGCCGCGCGCATAGAGCCAGTTGAACAGGGCGGTGCGCGCCCCCCCGATATGCAGAAAGCCGGTGGGCGAAGGGGCGAAACGGGTAACGACCGGGCTGTCGGTCGGCGTCTGGCGCATCAAGGGACATCCTCTCGGCGTGTTCGTCGGGGCCACGTTGACGGTCTGCGTTAACCTTCTGGAAACCATGCGGCCGCTACAGTTGGAAGATGGTCTAGGCAAACGAACGGGCAAGAACAAGGGTGCCGGCATACGCTGCGATACGTCCCCTGACGGGCTGGCGCGGCATACTGTCGGGCCGGTTGTCGGCACTGGTGAGTGCGCCGCTGACGGCGCTGGCGGCGGCGCGGGGGCGGTTGTTTCCCTTTGTGCCGGTGCTGCTGGCGTTGGGGATCGGGGCATATTTCGCCCTGCCGGCCGAACCGGGCGCGGGAAGTTTCACGGCGCTGGCGGCGGGCGCGTTGGCGACGGGCGTGGCCGGCATCATCGGGCCGGAACGGCTGCGGCCGCTGTTTCTGGCGCTGATGCTGGTGCTGTCGGGCCTGCTGGTGGCGGGCTGGCGCGCACATGCGAGCGCCGCGCCGGTGCTGGGCTGGCGCTATTACGGCCCGGTCGAGGGGCGGGTGGTGCGCATCGACCGCTCGGTGTCGGATGCGCTGCGCCTGACGCTGGACCGTGTGGTGCTGCATGACGTTGCGGTGCATCGGGTGCCGGAACGGGTGCGTGTATCGATCCATGGCGAGCGGCCGGACATCGACCCGGTGCCGGGCATGCGGGTGGTGCTGACCGGCCATCTGTCCCCGCCCGGCGGCCCGGTCGAACCCGGCGGCTTCGACTTCCGCCGCCTGGCCTGGTTCGACCGGTTGGGCGCGGTGGGCTACACGCGCAGCCCGGTGCTGGCCATCGCGCCACCGGAGCCGGGGCCGGCGCTGGCGGTGGAGCGGTTGCGCATGCGAATGAGCGCGGCCCTGCAGGACCGACTGCCGGGCGAGGCCGGGGGCTTTGTCGCCGCCATCCTGACGGGTGACCGCGCGGGCGTCAGCCAGGACACGACAGAGGCGCTGCGCCGATCCAACCTGGCGCATCTTCTGGCTATTTCCGGGCTGCACATGGGGCTTCTGACCGGGATCGTCTATGGCGCGCTGCGGCTCGTGCTGGCGCTGGTGCCGGTGGTTGCGCTGCGCCTGCCGGGGCGCAAGCTGGCCGCAGCGGGGGCGCTTGCGGCGGCGGTGTTCTATCTGGCGCTCTCGGGCGGCAACGTCGCCACCCAGCGGGCCTTCGTGATGGTGGCGGTGATGCTGGGCGCGGTGCTGTTCGACCGGCGCGCGATCTCGCTGCATTCGGTCGCGCTGGCCGCGCTGCTGATCCTGCTATGGCGGCCCGAGGCGCTGCTCTCGCCGGGTTTCCAGATGTCCTTTGCCGCCACCACGGCGCTGGTTGCGGTCTTTGCGGCCCTGCGTGACTGGCGCCGTGCGCGGCCGCGTGGGCGCGCCCCGCCGAGCTGGCCGAAACGGCTGTTGCTGGGGATTGGCTCGGTAGCACTATGCTCGCTGGTGGCGGGGCTGGCCACGGCGCCGGTGGCGGCGGCGCATTTCCACCGCATCGCCGATTACGGGCTTCTTGCCAATATCCTGTCGGTGCCGTTGATGGGCACGCTGGTGATGCCGGCGGCGGTGCTGGCGGCAACGCTCTGGCCCCTGGGGCTGGAAGGGGCGGGGCTGTGGCTGATGGCGGCGGGCGTGCAGTGGATCCTGGGCGTGGCGCATTGGGTGGCGGGGTTGGACGGCGCGGTGCGCTGGGTGACCACGCCGCCCGGCTGGGTGCTGCCGGGCATGGCGCTGGGGGTGTTGTGGCTGATCATGTGGCGCGGCCGGGCGCGATGGGCGGGGGCGCTGGTGGCCGCGGCCTGTCTGGCGGGCTGGGGGCAGGCGCCGCGCCCGGCGCTGCTGATCGCCGAAAGCGGCGGGCAGGTCGGCGTCATGGGGCCCGAGGGCCGCGCCCTGTCCCGTCCACGGGGCGAGGGGTTCGTGGTGCGCAACTGGCTGGCTGCCGATGGCGACGCGGCCAGCGCGGAAGAGGCCGCGGCCCGGCCCGGCCCGGGTGGGGAGGCGCTGGCGGCGGGGTTCGCGCTGGGCGGCACGCGCTTCGTCCATCTGACCGGGCGCGGTGCGGCGGACCGAGTGGGGGAAGCCTGCGCAGCAAGTCAGGTGGTGATCCTCTCGGTCGCCGCCCCACCGGATCGGCCCGCCGGCTGCCGGATCATCGCCCCGTCCGATCTGCACGAAAGCGGCGCGCTGGCGGCAAGCCTGCGGGGGGATGATCTGCACTGGCGTCGCGCGCGGGATGTGGCGGGCAGGCGGCCTTGGACGGGGTATTGAGAAAGACGATCGGCGCGGTCGGGGCGGTGCATGCTGCACGGCGCTTGCGCTTGATCGGGTCGGCAGACGTCCCGGCAACGCGCCTTCGAAGGCGCGTGCAAACGGGCTTTCGAAAGCCCGTTTTGCGCCCATGCGGTAATGCGTGAACCAGTCGGTTGAAGACCCTGTCGCGCCTCGGCAAGGCTTGCGGCGCTCGGGTGCCGGCAAAGTCCGACACCCGAGCGTGGTTTGTGACGGCAGATCAGTGCACCACGGTCATCCGCGGCGGGGCATCGCTGTCACCCGGGTCGACCCCGGCGGCGCGGCCGGCGATCACCAGCCCGTCCGGCCCTGCCGTCACCGGCACGGTGGCGCCGTCCATGATTTCGCCGCTCAGCAGCATTTGCGCCAGCGGGTCCTGCAGATGGCGCTGGATCACCCGCTTCAGCGGTCGCGCGCCATAGACCGGGTCATAGCCCTTGTCGGCCAGCCATTGCCGGGCGCCCGCGTCGAGGTCCAACGAGATCTTGCGCCCCGCCAGCCGCTTCAGCAGCCGCGCCATCTGGATATCGACGATCCCGTCCATATCCGCCCGGCCCAGCCGGTCAAAGATCACCGTCTCATCCAGCCGGTTCAGGAACTCGGGGCGGAAATGCGCCCGCACCGCCTCCATCACCTGCGCGCGGGCCAGGGCCGCATCGCCGCCCTCGGGTAACTGGCTCAGCGCCTGGGACCCGAGGTTAGAGGTCAGCACGATCAGCGTCTGCTTGAAGTCCACCGTGCGGCCGTGGCTGTCGGTCAGCACCCCGTCATCGAGCACCTGCAACAGCACGTTGAACACGTCCGGGTGCGCCTTTTCCACCTCGTCAAAGAGCACCACCTGATAGGGCCGGCGCCGCACCGCTTCGGTCAGCACGCCGCCTTCCTCATAGCCGACATAGCCCGGGGGCGCGCCGATCAGCCGCGCGACCGCGTGCTTTTCCATGAATTCCGACATGTCGATGCGCACCATCGCGCTGTCATCGTCGAACAGGAATTCGGCCACGGCCTTGGTCAGTTCGGTCTTGCCCACCCCGGTGGGGCCCAGGAACAGGAAGCTGCCCAGCGGCCGCCCCTCGTCATTCAGCCCGGCGCGGGCCCGGCGCACGGCATTGGCCACCGCGCGCACCGCCTTGTGCTGGCCGATGACGCGCTTGTGCAGGCCCTCTTCCATGCGCAAGAGCTTCTCGCGCTCGCCCTCCAGCATCTTCGAGGTCGGAATGCCGGTCCAGCGCTCCACCACCTCGGCGATCTGTTCGGGCCGGACGGCATCGCCGACCATCTTCTCGGCCTCGCGCGCCTCGGCCTCGGCCAGGTTGCGCTCCAGTTCCGGGATGCGGCCATATTGCAACTCGCCGGCCTTGGCGAAATCGCCCTGCCGCTTGGCCTGGTCCAGTTCGGCCCGCGCCCGGTCTAGCTGCTCCTTCAACTCGCGCGCGGCCTCCAGCCGGTCACGCTCGGCCTGCCATTGGGCGGTCATCTCTGTGGAACGCTGCTGCAACTCGGCCAGTTCGCCCTCCAGCTTTTCCAGCCGGTCGCGCGAGGCGGCGTCGTCTTCCTTCTTCAGCGCCTCGGCCTCGATCTGCTTTTGCAGGATCTCGCGGTCCAGCGCGTCCAGTTCCTCGGGCTTCGAGTCAATCTGCATGCGCAGCCGGCTGGCGGCCTCGTCCATCAGGTCGATGGCCTTGTCCGGCAGGAAACGGTCGGTGATATAGCGGTTTGACAGCGTCGCCGCCGCCACCAGCGCCGAATCGGCGATGCGCACGCCGTGGTGCAGCTCGTATTTTTCCTTGATGCCGCGCAGGATGCTGATCGAGTCCTCAACCGTCGGCTCGGAAATGAACACCGGCTGGAAGCGCCGGGCCAGCGCCGCGTCCTTCTCCACATGCTTGCGGTATTCATCCAGCGTCGTGGCACCCACGCAGTGCAACTCGCCCCGCGCCAGGGCCGGCTTGATCAGGTTGGCGGCATCCATTGCGCCTTCGGATTTGCCGGCGCCAACGAGCGTGTGCATTTCGTCGATGAAGAGGATGATCTCGCCCGCCGCGGCCGTGACCTCGTTCAAGACGCCCTTCAGGCGCTCCTCGAACTCGCCGCGATACTTCGCCCCGGCGATCAGCGCGCCCATGTCCAACGCCAGAAGCTTCTTGTCGGCCAGGCTTTCGGGCACGTCGCCGTTGACGATGCGCAGCGCCAGCCCCTCGGCGATGGCGGTCTTGCCGACGCCGGGTTCGCCGATCAGCACCGGGTTGTTCTTGGTCCGGCGGCTCAGCACCTGCATGGCGCGGCGGATTTCCTCGTCACGGCCGATGATGGGGTCGATCTTGCCCTCGCGCGCGGCCTCGGTCAGGTCATGGGCGTATTTCTTCAACGCCTCATAGCTGTCCTCGGCACTGGCAGAATCCGCCGTGCGGCCCTTGCGGATGTCGTTGACGGCGGCGTTGAGCGCCTGCGCGGTCACCGCGCCTGCGTCCAGCGCGTCCTTGGCCGGGCTTTTCACCATGGCCAGCGCCATCAGGATGCGTTCGACCGGCACAAAGCTGTCGCCGGCCTTCTGGGCGATCTTTTGCGCCTCATCCAGCACCCGCATCAGCGCCTGTTCGGTATAAATCTGGCCTGCATCGCCGGAAACCTTCGGCAGCTTGCCCAGCGCCAGATCATTGGCCTGTGCCACCCGTTCCGGCGCGCCGCCGGCGCGGCGGATCAGATTGGCGGCCATGCCCTGTTCGTCATCCAAGAGCGCTTTGAGCAGATGCTCGGCGCCCAGGCGTTGATGGCTTTCGCGCATGGCGATGGTCTGGGCGGCCTGCAGGAAACCCCGCGCCCGTTCGGTGAATTTTTCCAGGTTCATTGCTGTCTCTCCTCGTCAAGCGCCCGTGGCTCGGCGGGGCCTGCCAGTCAGCACCCCGCCCGTTCGGGCCTCACCCGAGGATTTGGGAAGCGAGAGCGACCGTTGCAAGAGGGCAACAGTCCGAATTCGCGCCTTACGCCTTTGCCAGCGCGGCCTCGCGGATGGTGCCGGCCACGGTGCCCAGCACATCGTCAAGCAGGGCCTCGTCCTCGGCCTCGACCATGACGCGGATCAGGGGTTCGGTTCCGGAGGGGCGGATCAGCAGCCGCCCCCGCGTGCCCAGCCGGGCGGTCTGATCGGCGATGACCGCCTTCACCACAGGCTGGGCCAGCGAGGCACTGGCCGAGGTGCAGCGGATGTTTTCCAGCCGCTGCGGCACCGGGGCGAAATTACGCGCCAGCCTGGACGCGGGTTGGCCGGTTTCCACCATCGCCGCCAGGAACTGCAGCGCGGCGATAAGCCCGTCACCGGTAGTGGCATGGTCGGTCATCACGATATGGCCGGATTGCTCGCCGCCCAGGTTCCAGCCACCGCTGCGCATGCGCTCCACCACATGGCGGTCGCCGACGCGTGTGCGCTCCAGCCGCAGCCCGTGGCCGGTCAGGAAATGCTCCAGCCCCAGATTCGACATCACGGTGGCGACCAGCGTGCCGTCCTGCAGCCGCCCCGCCTGCGCCCAGCGGCGGGCGAACAGCGCCATGATCTGGTCGCCATCGGCCACCGTGCCCTGTTCGTCGATAAGGATAAGCCGGTCGGCATCGCCATCCAGTGCGATGCCCAGATCGGCGCCGGTTTCGCGCACCAGCGCCGCTGCGGCCTGGGGATGGGTGGAGCCGCAATCGCGGTTGATGTTGAAGCCGTCGGGCTTGACCGCCATCGGCACCACTTCGGCGCCCAGTTCCCAAAGCACCTCTGGCGCGGCCTTGTAGGCGGCGCCATTGGCGCAATCGACCACCACCTTCAGCCCGGACAGCGTTTTCCGGCGCGGGAAGGTGGTCTTGGCGTATTCGATGTAGCGCCCCAGCCCGTCGTCCAGACGTTTCGCCCGCCCGATCTCATCGGGCGGGGCAGGGTGCAGCCCGTTGTGGAACAGCGCCTCTATCCCTGCCTCTGCCTGATCCGACAGCTTGAAGCCGTCGGGGCCGAAGAACTTGATTCCGTTGTCGTGATGCGGGTTGTGGCTGGCGGAAATCATGATGCCCAGATCAGCGCGCATGGACCGGGTCAGATAGCCCACGGCAGGTGTCGGCACTGGGCCCAGCAGGAGCACATTCATGCCGGTGGAAATCAGTCCCGCCGACAGCGCGTTTTCCAGCATGTAGCAGGACCGGCGCGTGTCCTTGCCGATCACCACGCGGTGCCCGTTCTGCCCGTCCCTGCGGAAATAGCGCCCCGCCGCCGCGCCCAGCTTCAGCGCCGCCTCTGCCGTGATCGGAAAGCTGTTTGCCGTGCCGCGCACCCCATCGGTGCCGAAAAGCCTGTCTGCCATGGTGTTCCTGTCCCGCCTTGCCCGATTTGCCGGTGCTTGCTGCCTTTAAGCAAAGTTTACCCCCAGCCGTATCCCCAGCGCAAGGCATGCCGCCGGTGGTTCCCCGCGCATCGGCGCTGGCCCGCGCAAAGCTTGCCGCCGGGCACAGGCATGTTAAACCGGCGGAAACGGCGACAACCGGG
>SKNG01000437.1 GCA_007120685.1 Paracoccaceae bacterium
CGCCACCCGCGCCGAATAGTCCAGCACGCCGGAAAGCGTGTCATAGCGCCGCCCCTCGGCATCCCAGGCCAGCCCCTCCAGCAGCGCCTCGGGCAGCGCGCGCGGCATGTCGTATTCGGCGATCAGCCCGGCAAAGGCCCGGTCGGTCGGTGCGTTTCGCGGCCGCCCGGCATAAGCCAGATCCAGCCGCTCGCCCAGCCGCAGCACCGCCTGCGCCTTGGACGCGCCTACGGTATCGGCCACCTCATCGACCGCGTCATCGGCCAGCCGGCAAAAGGCATAGAGCACCAGCGCCGGATCCCGCACCCGCCCCGGCAGCAGGCGCGAGGCCGCGTGAAAGGACAGCGAGCCGGTGCGGATCGCCTCGCGGCAATGCGCCAGGTCCGCGGCCGTGATGCCCCCCCTGCCCCCACTGCCCCAAGTCATTCCGCGGCCATCCGCGCCGGCGCCGGCATCGGCGCGACAGCCCCGCCCGGCGGGTTGGGCACCAGCCGGTCCAGCACCTCGGCCGTGCCCACCACCCCGGGCAGCCCCGCGCCGGGATGCGTGCCGGCGCCGGCCAGATACAGACCCGGCAATTCCTCGGACACGTTATGCGGCCGGAACCACGCCGATTGCAGGATGCGCGGCTCGATCGAGAACCCCGCGCCGAAGGGCGACAGATACCGGTCGCGGAAGGTTTCCGGCGTGAAGACGAGGCTTTCGCTCAGATGGTCAGACAGGCCCGGCAACAGCCGCTCCTCCAGCATCTTCAGCATCCGTCGGCGATAGGGCTCGGCCTCCTGCCCCCAGTCCACCCCGTTGTCATGGCCCAGATGCGGCACCGGGCTGAGCACATAGAAGGTATCATCCCCTTCCGGCGCAACCGACGGATCGGTGACCGAGGGGCGGTGGACATAAAGGCTCATGTCCTCGGACAGCTTGCCGCGAATGAAGATGTCCTTCACATGCTCCTTGTAGCGCGGCCCGACAACAATGGAGTGATGGCCTACATCGCGCCATTTCCCCGCCGTGCCCTTCGTGCCGAAATACCAGACATAGAGGCCCATCGACCAGCGCGCGCGCTTCAGCTTTGCCGTGGTCCAGCGCCGGCGCGGACGGTTGCGCAAGAGCCGGTCATAGGTATGCCCGGCATCGGCGTTCGAGATCACCACCCCCGCCGGCAACACCCGCCCGTCGGTCAGCTTCACCCCCGCCGCGCGGCCGCCCGAAACCATGATCTCGTCCACCTCGGCGCCCATCACCAGCCGGCCGCCCTGATCCTCGATCACCCGGACCATTGCATCGGCAATCGCCTGCACGCCGCCCATGGCGTAATGCACGCCAAAGGCCTTCTCCAGATGACTGACCAGCGCGTACATCGAGGTCACATGGAACGGATCGCCGCCGATGAACAGCGGATGGAAGGAGAGCGCAAAGCGCAACCGCTCATCGCGCACCCGCCGCGCGGCATGGGCATAGACCGAGCGGTCGGCGCGCAGCCAGGCGAATTTCGGCAGCACCTTCACCAGATCCCACAGCTTGTGCATCGGGCGGCGGCCCAGATCCTCGTAGCCGAACCAGTAGCGCGTCTCGGCATCGGCCAGAAAACGGTTGAAGCCCGCCACATCGCCGGGCGACAGGCGCGCCACCTCGGCCTGCATGGCCGCCTCGTCCTGGCGCATGGTGAAATCGCTGCCGTCCTGCCAGAGAATGCGGTAGAAGGGATCCATGGGTTTCAGCGTCATATCGGCATCGAAATCGCGCCCGCAGGCAGCCCAGAGATCGCGCAACCCCTGCGGCACGGTCACGATGGTCGGCCCCAGGTCAAACCGGTGCCCGCCCTGCGTGATCGACGAGCCACGCCCGCCCGGCCGGTCCAGCCGGTCGATCACCGTGACCCGCCAGCCGCGCGCGCCCAGCCGCATCGCTGCAGCCAACCCGCCGATCCCGGCACCGATCACCACGGCCTGCGCTCCCGGTCCTGACGGCGTCACGGGCGGCAATTCGACAGGTTTCATCATGCTCTCCTTGGCTGCTGTCCATTCTGGTTTACATTGCCCCAAAACGTCAAGCCTAATTGACAGTTAAACCTTGCGCGACCCCTGCCAATGTGACAACTTGAGTTGACACTTGCCGAGGGGGCCCCGCTGGCTCATGCAGATCGTCACGCTCAGCCTGTACCGCTTTGCCGGGCTCCGAAGGGCCTGGGTGCTGGGCCAGATGGCCTTGTCGCGGCCCGGTCTGGCGCGGATGCCGGGGCTGGGGTTCTGGAAGCTTTGCGGCTCGGGCACGGGCGAGGGCTTCACCCCGCGCCCCAATTGGGCGGTCTGGGCGATCCTCGCTGTCTGGCGCGATGCACAAGCCGCGCGCGCAGGGCTCGACGGGGCGGGCGCCTTCCGCCGCTGGCGCCGCCACGCCGCCGAATCGGCGACCTTTCACCTGCAGCCCCTTTCGGTGCGCGGCCACTGGTCCGGCAGCCAGCCCTTTGCCGAGCCGCCCGCGCCCGTCGCCCCCCCCGGCGCGCCGCTGGCGGCGCTCACCCGCGCCACCGTGCGGCCCGGGCGCGCGCTGAGATTCTGGGGTCGCGTGCCCGATATCTCGGCCCGTATCGGCGCCGATCCGAATGTGCGCTTCAAGATCGGCATCGGCGAGGTGCCGTTCCTGCATCAGGTCACCTTCTCCATCTGGCCCGATGCCGAAGCGATGGCCGCCTTCGCCCGCACCGGCCCACATGCCGAGGCCATCCGCGCCGTGCGCTCCGAGGGCTGGTTCGACGAGGAACTCTACGCCCGCTTCGCCGTTCTCGGCGCCGAGGGCAGATGGCAGGGGGCCCGGCCCCTGGCCTGCACGACAGAAAAGGAGGCCGCATGACGCCTTTCCCCTTCTCCGCCATCGTCGGTCAGGACGAGATGAAACAGGCCATGGTGCTGACGGCCATCGACCCCGGCATCGGCGGCGTGCTGGTTTTCGGCGACCGCGGCACCGGCAAATCAACGGCCGTGCGCGCACTGGCCGCTTTGTTGCCGCCGATCGAGGCCGTCGCCGGCTGCCCCGTCAACGCGGCACAGCCAGAAGATTGCCCGGACTGGGCCAATGTGACCGACACCACGCTGGTCACCCGCCCTACCCCGGTGGTGGACCTGCCGCTGGGCGCGACCGAGGACCGGGTGACCGGCGCGCTGGACATCGAACGCGCGCTGACCCGGGGCGAAAAGGCCTTTCAGCCCGGCCTGCTGGCCCGCGCCAACCGCGGCTATCTCTATATCGACGAGGTGAACCTGCTGGAGGATCATATCGTCGATCTGCTGCTCGACGTGGCGCAATCCGGCGAGAATGTGGTGGAACGCGAGGGGCTGTCGATCCGCCACCCGGCGCGCTTCGTCCTCGTTGGCTCCGGCAACCCCGAGGAAGGCGAACTGCGGCCCCAGCTGCTCGACCGTTTCGGCCTCTCGGTCGAGGTCACCAGCCCCAAGGACATCGAGACCCGTATCGAGGTCATCCGCCGCCGCGACGCCTGGGAACGCGACCATGCGATCTTCATGACAGAATGGCAGGCGCGCGACGCGGAACTGCGCGCGCAGATCCTCGCCGCCCGCGCCGCCCTGCCCGATGTCCGCGCCTCCAACGTGGCGCTGCATGACTGCGCGGCGCTCTGCCTCGCGCTCGGCGCCGATGGCTTGCGCGGTGAACTTACCCTCCTGCGCGCCGCCTGCGCGCTCGCGGCCTTCGAGGGCGCGGCCGAGGCCACCCGCGCCCACCTTCGCGCCGCCGCCCCCTC
>SKNG01000487.1 GCA_007120685.1 Paracoccaceae bacterium
CCCAGCCGTATCCCCAGCGCAAGGCATGCCGCCGGTGGTTCCCCGCGCATCGGCGCTGGCCCGCGCAAAGCTTGCCGCCGGGCACAGGCATGTTAAACCGGCGGAAACGGCGACAACCGGGACGGGCGCGATGACAATCCATTTGCACAGGGGCGATCTGCCGGAAGGGCTGGACCTGGGCGCCATCGTCGCCATCGATTGCGAGACGATGGGCCTGAACCCCCAGCGCGACCGGCTGTGTCTGGTCCAACTTTCCGGCGGCGACGGGCAGGCGCATCTGGTGCAGATCGGCCAGGACGGGGCGCCGGCGCCCAACCTGTGCCGCCTGCTGGCCGACCGCCACGTGCTGAAACTGTTCCATTTTGGCCGCTTCGACATCGCTGCGCTGCACCATCATTTCGGTGTGCTGGCAGCACCGGTATGGTGCACCAAGATCGCCTCGAAACTGGTGCGCACCTACACCGACCGGCACGGGCTGAAATACCTGCTGTCGGAAATGCTGGGGGTGGAGATTTCCAAGCAGAACCAGAGCTCTGACTGGGGCGCGCCCGGCCTGACGACCGCCCAGCAGGAATATGCGGCGTCTGACGTGTTACACCTGCAC
This sequence comes from Paracoccaceae bacterium, assembly GCA_007120685.1. Classification (GTDB taxonomy): domain Bacteria; phylum Pseudomonadota; class Alphaproteobacteria; order Rhodobacterales; family Rhodobacteraceae; genus Pararhodobacter. The sequence goes on from SKNG01000487.1 coordinate 605, forward strand.
CGGCTGAAGGACGCGCTGGAAGCGATGCTGGCGCGCGAAGGGCGGCTGGATCTGGCGCAACGCTGCTTCGATTTCCTGCCCAGCCGCGCGGCGCTGGATCTGGCGGGCTGGCCGGATACCGACATCTTTGCGCATTGATGCGGGCGTCATGACCAGCCAGGCATCCGTTGCCGTTAACCGCTACGCGCCAGGTCATTCGCGCCTGGTGGCGTTTCTGAAAGTCGCGCTGCCGCTTGCCGCGCTGGCGCTTTTGTCCAGCGTTTTCCTGCTCGCCAGCCCGGTAGACCCGGAAGACGCCATCCGCACCGCCGAAATCGATGTGGAGGAACGCGCCCGCGACCCGCGCCTGACCAGCGCGCGCTTTGCCGGCGTCACACGGGACGGCAGCGCGCTGCGCATCGAGACGCAGACCGCCAGATCGGACCCGCAGGCGGTGCTGCGCTTTCAGGTCACCGGTCTGGAACTGCATCTGGACCCGCCGGACAGCAACCCGGTTCTGGCGCGGGCGGACAACGGGGTCATCGACCGGGGCGCGGGGTGGTTTTGGATGTCGGGGCCGGTGTCGCTGCAGGCGGCGTCGGGCTACCGGCTGGAAGGCTCGCATGCCGAAGGGGCGCTGGACCGGACGCTGATCGTCATGGATGAGCCCGTGTCCGGCACCGCCCCCGCCGGTCGGATCGAGGCCGGAAACCTGCGCCTGGAACGCACCCCCAGCCCGGAAAGCCGCAATCGGCTTGTGTTTGGCGGCGGTGTGCGTTTGATATATCAACCGCAGTCGTAAGGAGAGGTCGATGCCGCGCCCTTCGCCGATCCCGGCGCCGCGCCCTGCGCTGATCGCGCTGATGGCTGCGCTGGCGGTCTGGGGCCTGCCGGCGCTGATCGGTGTTGCCGGATCGGCGGCTGCGCAGGCGACCCAGATTCGGCTGGGGCAGTCCATGCAGCTGACCGACCGCGCGCTGGACATTACCGCCGACAGTCTGGAGGTCGATCAGGCGACCGGCGTCACCGTGTTCAGCGGCGGTGTTCGCGCCACCCAGGGCGATTTGCGCCTGACCGCCGAGCGGGTGGAAGTGGAATTCAGCCCGCGCGCTGATGGCAGCGGGCAGCGGATCGACCGGCTGCTGGCCTCTGGCGGGGTCACGCTGGTCACCCCGGACGAGGCGATGGAGGCGGCCGAGGCGACCTATGTGCTGGGGGCCCAGACCCTTCAGCTGGCCGGCGATGTGGTCATCGTGCAGGGCGAGAACGTGCTGTCCGGTGATCGCTTCAGCGCCGATCTGCGCGCCGGCACCGGACAGATTCAGGGCCGCGTCCGCACCATCATCCGGCTGGACTGACGCCTGATGCAACAGCAATCTACAGGGCAGGGCGGTCTGCAGGTCCTGGACCTGAAGAAAAGCTACCGGCGCAAGACGGTGCTGCGCGGCATCTCGCTATCTGTCAACCGGGGCGAGGTGATCGCGCTCTTGGGCCCCAATGGCTCTGGCAAGACCACCTGTTTCTACTGCATTGCCGGGCTGGTGCCGGCCGATGGCGGCCGCGTGTTGCTGGACGGGGTCGATGTCACCGGCCTGCCCATGTATCGCCGTGCCCGGCTGGGCATCGGCTATCTGCCGCAGGAGATGTCGATCTTCCGCGGCATGAGCGTGGAAGACAATATCCGCGCCATCCTGGAAATTGCCGAACCGGACCGCGAGCGACGCGCCGCCCGGCTGGAGGCTCTCCTGGCCGATTTCTCCATCACCGGGCTGCGCCGCGCGCCGGCGCTGGCGCTTTCGGGGGGCGAAAGGCGGCGGGTGGAGATCGCGCGCTGTCTGGCCTCGGGGCCGTCCTTTGTGTTGCTGGACGAACCCTTCGCCGGGGTCGATCCGATTGCGGTGGCCGATATCCGGCACCTGGTAAGCGATCTGAAATCGCGCGGCATCGGTGTCCTGATCACCGACCACAATGTGCGCGACACGCTTGAGATCGTCGACCGCGCCTATATCCTGCACGATGGCGGCGTGCTGATGAGCGGCACGCCCGCCGAGGTGATTGCCAACGACGAAGTGCGCCGCGTCTATCTGGGCGACAGTTTCCGCTGAGGTGCCGCCATGGCCGTGAAGCAGACCCTGGTGCAGCGTCAGGTCCAGTCCCTGGCCCTGACACCGGCGATGCGGGCCTCGCTGGCCGTGCTGCGCATGAGCGACGCGGAACTGCAGGACATGGCGATGGCCGAGGCGGCGGTGAACCCCTTCCTGCTGTGCGACCCGCCCCGCGCGGCCGCGCCGCCGCCGGGTGTCACCGATCTGGCTGCGGCCATGCTGGTTGCCCGGCCACAGTCCCTGCAGGCCTCGCTGTCCCATCAGATCGGCATGATGGCGCTCGACGCCAGGGTGGCGGCCATGGCCCGGCTGCTGATCGGCGAGTTGCGCGAAGACGGCTTTCTGGACACGCCGCTGGACGAGCTGGCCGAGGTTTGGCAGCAGCCGCTATCCGTGCTGGAAACCGCGCTGACGGCCCTGCAGGGCTGCGAGCCCGCCGGTGTCGGCGCGCGCGACCTGCGCGAATGCCTGACATTGCAACTGATCGACGCCGGGCTGACGCCGGAGGCGGCCGCCGACACCATCGCCCATCTGTCGCTCTTTGCCGGAGGTGACTGGCCCGCCATCGGCCGGCATCTGGGCCTGAGCCCGAAGGCGGCGCGCGCCCGGGCTGCCCTGTTGCGGCGTCTGTCGCCGCGCCCTGTCGGCCCGTCTTCGGCCGATCAGCCCGTCACCGCGCTGCCCGACCTGGTGCTGGAGCGGCTGGCGGACGGCGCCCTGCGGATCAATCCCTATCGGGACCACGCCGCCGGTCTGCGCCTGGACGAGGCGCTGGTGGCGCGCGCGCTGTCCGACGGTTTTGCCGAGGATCTTTTGCGCCGCGCGCGCGCCGTGATGGCGGCGGTGGCGCAGCGCGGCCGCACCCTGGCGCGAATCGGCGACTGGCTGGTGCAGAATCAGGCCGGGTTCCTGCTGCACGGCTCGGCCGCGCTGCGTCCCGTCACCCGCGCCGAACTGGCCCGGGATCTGGGCCTGCATGCCTCGACCGTGGGGCGCGCCATCGCCGGCAAGCATGTCGATATCGACGGCAGGCTGTGGCCGCTTTCGCGCCTGTTTTCAACGGCAATCCCGG
>SKNG01000020.1 GCA_007120685.1 Paracoccaceae bacterium
TCGGTCAGTTCGCGCTTGGCCTCTTCCAGCGCGGCATTGGTGGCGGCCAGTTCCCGGTTGGCCAGGCTCAGCCGCTCGGCATGGGCGAAAAGCTGGCCCGCCAGTTCCTCGGACCGCGCCCTCAGCAACTGTTCCTGCAGCTTGATCTCGGTGATGTCGGTATAGACCGTCACCCAGCCTCCCTGCGGCAGGGGCGCCCCTTCGACGCTGATCCAGCGGCCATTGGCGCGCTGGCGTTCCATGTAATGCGGCTGAAAGGCGCGGGCAGTTTCCACCCGCAGGCGCACCGCTTCCTCCGGGTCCGGCTGGGGGCCGTATTCCTGCCGCTCGACCAGAAAGCGGATGGTGTCCTCGAACGAGGCGCCGGGGGTGACCAGACGTTCCGGCAGGGCAAACATCTCCTGATAGCGTTCGTTGCAGACCGCCAGCCGCAAGTCGCGGTCGAAGATCGACAGCGCCTGCTGGATCAGGTTCAGCCCCGCCCGCATCAGGTGATCGTCGGCCTGTGCCTTCATGCGCCCTCCCTGGCCCACCCGCCGTTTGGCCGTGCGCGTCATGGGCAGGATAGGCGGGTGGCGCCGGACTGCCAAGCCCGCGCCGGGGCGCACGTCAGTTCAGCGTCTCGCCGGGATCGACGCCCCAGATGGTTGCGCGCGGCACCCAGCCGCGGACGCGGTCCACGCGCAGCCGGCACCACGCGTCCTCGCAGCCCAGGATGCGGGCCACGACGCCGCGTTCCAGAAGCGCCACCTCCGGCGCATTGGATGCCGGGCGGGCGCGCATCGGTGTCATGTCATGCATCACCAGCGCCGTGCGCACGCCGGACAGCAGCGAATGATGCATCCAGCCGCCCTGGCCCTCGTGATCCTCAACCCGGCGCCAGTGTTCGAACTCGGCCGTTACCCGCAGCGGCATGTCGCGCCGGGTGAACAGCCAGTCCACCCGATGCGAGCGATTCGGCCCGCGCCGCGCCCGCCCCTCGCCGCTTTTCAGCGAGACATAGCGCGGCAGCGGCAGGCCGGTTTCCGGCCCGCGCTGCAGCGTGGCGCCGCCCGCCGCCGTCTGTATCGCAGTCTGGGCCTGCGCCCGCGTGCCCATCGCCGCCGCCAGCGCCAGCACCAGCGCCAACACAACGCCCGGCGCGACCGTCCTCGGGAATCTCCCGCGCAGTTTTCCTGTCATTCACCCTGCCCCTCGGGCCCCTGCGCCACCCTGGCGCCGCAGCCCTCCCCGCAACAAACGAGCGCCGATGCCACTTCACGGGCAATTTTGTTGCGCTGCGAATGCGAGGGTTCTTGTGCCTCACGCGTCGATGCGCCACTTTGCCAGCGCCGATGCCGTTTTGAAAGCCCCGAGGAGGCCCAATGCCCACAAATCGCCTGAGTGTTGTCGTCACGCGACGTCTGCCCGATGCCGTGGAGACGCGCCTGAAGGAGCTTTTCGACACCGAACTGAATGTCGAGGATCGGCCGATGGGGCGCGAGGCGCTGATCGAGGCCATGCGCCGGGCCGATGTGCTGGTGCCTACTCTGACCGATCATATCGACGCCACCATGCTGGGCCAGGCGGGCGAGCGGCTGAAGCTGATCGCCAATTATGGCGCGGGGGTGGACCATATCGACGTGCATTCGGCGCGCCAGCGCGGGGTGCTGGTATCGAACACGCCCGGCGTGGTGACCGATGACACCGCCGACATGGCCATCGCCCTGATGCTGGCGGTGACGCGGCGCATTCCGCAGGGCCTGGCCGAGATGCAGGCCGGCGACTGGCCGGGCTGGGCGCCGATGACGCATCTGGGCAGCCGCATCGGCGGCAAGCGGCTGGGCATCCTGGGGATGGGGCGGATCGGTCAGGCGGTGGCGCGCCGGGCGCAGGCCTTCGGCATGCAGATCCATTACCACAACCGCAAGCGGCTGCATGCCGATACCGAGGCGGCGCTGGAGGCGACCTGGTGGGAAAGCCTGGACCAGATGGTGTCGCGCGTCGATGTGCTGTCGATCAACTGCCCGCACACGCCCTCGACCTTTCATCTGATCAACGCCCGGCGGTTGCGGCTGATGAAGCCCTCGGCGGTGATCGTGAACACCTCGCGCGGCGAGGTGATCGACGAGAACGCGCTGACCCGTGGCCTGCGCGCGGGTGAACTGGCCGGGGCGGGGCTGGATGTTTTCGAACGCGGCGCCGAGATTAACCCGCGGCTGCGCGAATTGCCGAATGTGGTGCTGCTGCCGCATATGGGGTCGGCGACGCTGGAAGGGCGTATCGAGATGGGCGAGAAGGTGATCCTGAACGTCAAGACCTTCGCCGACGGCCACCGCCCCCCCGATCAGGTGCTCCCCTCGATGCTGTAAGGCGCGCGCCCTTTCATCTTGCCGGAAATACGCCGGGGGGTGAGCCGCGCCAGCGGCGAGGGGGGCAGCGCCCCCCTTCTTCAATACCCGGCCTGCCGGTCCACCAGATGCAGCAGCGGCTCGCCGGCCAGCCCGCGGCGGATGTTCTCGGCGATCACGGGTGCGGCGGTTGCCGGCCGCGTCTCTGCTGCGATATGGGGCGTGACCGTCACCCGGGGATGCCCCCAGTAGGGATGGTCCGGCGGCAGCGGTTCAACCCGGAACACATCCAGCGTGGCCTGCCCCACCCGGCCAGAGGCCAGCGCGGCCAGCAACGCCGCGTCGTCGATCAGCGTACCGCGCCCGGGGTTGATGATCGCCGCGCCATGGGGCAGCCAGCCCAGCGTCTCGGTATCCAGCAGGTTCTCGGTCTGCGCCGTGGCCGGTAACAGCGTGACCACGATCTGAGCCCGGCTCAGCACCGCCTGCAGCCCCTGTCGCCCTTGGTGGCAGTCAATGCCCGGCAGGGTCTTCTGCCGCCGGCTCCAGCCCATGACCGGAAAGCCCAGACCCGCCAGCGCCCGCGCGCAGGCCGTGCCCAGCGCGCCCAGGCCCAGCACCGCCACCGGCCGTTCGCCGGCCAGCGGCGGGGCGGCGTGGTTCCAGCGTCCGTCCTGCGCGCGCAGTTGCGCATCGATCCCCAGATGCAGCCGCAATGCATGGGCGCAGACATATTCGACCATGCCCTGGGTCAGCCCCGGATCGACCATCCGGCACAGCGGCTGGCTTAGTGTGGCGTTGGTGACAATGCGCTCCACCCCGGCCCAGAGGCCCAGCACGGCGCGGCAGCGGGTGAAGGCGGTGAAATCCGGCGGCGTGTCGCCGCCCGGGGCGTAGACGATGAAATCGACCTCTTCGGGCGCGGCCTCGGTCACCAGATCGGCGGCCACGCCCGCTGCCTTCAGCGCCGCGCGCAGCGGGCCTTCCCAATGCGGCCAGCGCGCCGCGCCGGCGGCAAACAGCACCAGCGCCGGTCTGGAGGTGCTGTCGCTCATGCCCGTGTCCGGGGCCTGTGCACCACGGCGCTTTGCACCAGGCCGAAGCCGATCAGGATCATCACCATCGCGGAGCCTCCGAATGAAACCAGCGGAAGGGGCACGCCGACCACCGGCGCCAGCCCCATCACCATGGCCATGTTGACCGCGAAATACAGGAAGAAATTGCCGGCGACACCCAGAATCAGCAGTTGCGCGAAACGGTTCTGGCTTTGCAGCGCCGAAACCACGCAGGCCACCAGGATGCCGAAATAGAGCATCAGCAGCGACACCCCGCCGATGAAGCCGAATTCCTCGGCCAGGGTGGTGAAGATGAAATCGGTGTGCTTTTCGGGCAGGAAGTTCAGCCGCGACTGCGTGCCTTCCATGAA
>SKNG01000150.1 GCA_007120685.1 Paracoccaceae bacterium
GACCCCGATGCCGACCCGTCCGAGATGCGCGCCCGGATCGAGGCCGAGGTCGCCGACGAGAAGAAACAGGTAATCGAGGCCGGCGGGCTTTTCGTGCTGGCCACCGAACGGCACGAAAGCCGGCGCATCGACAACCAGTTGCGCGGCCGCTCGGGCCGGCAGGGCGATCCGGGGCGGTCGGTCTTCTTCCTGTCTCTGGAAGACGATCTGATGCGCATCTTCGGGTCGGAACGGCTGGAAAAGGTGCTGTCCACGCTGGGCATGAAGGAAGGCGAGGCGATCGTGCACCCCTGGGTGAACAAATCGCTGGAAAAGGCCCAGGCCAAGGTCGAGGCGCGCAATTTCGACACCCGCAAGACGCTGTTGAAATTCGACAATGTGATGAATGACCAGCGCCGCGTGATCTTCGAGCAGCGGCTAGACATCCTGCAGGCCGAGGATCTGTCGGAAACCATCGCCGACATGCGCCATGCCACCATCGACGAGATGGTGACCCGCTACCTGCCGCCCAACACCTATGCCGACCAGTGGGATCCCGAAGGGCTGCACGAGGCGTTGCAGGACAAGCTGAACCTGGACGAGCCGGTGATCGACTGGGCCGAGGAAGACGGCGTCGATCAGGAAGTGATGCGCGAGCGGCTGGCCGAGGCAGCCGACAGGATGATGGCGCAGAAGGAGGAAAGCTTCGGCGCCGAGGTAATGCGCGACATCGAGAAGCAGTTGCTGCTGCAGGTCATCGACACCAAGTGGCGCGAGCATCTGGTGACGCTGGAGCATCTGCGCTCGGCAGTGAACTTCCGCGGGCTGGCCCAGCGCGATCCGCTGAACGAATACAAGCAGGAAGCCTTCGTGCTGTTCGAGGGCATGCTCTCGGCCTTGCGCGAAGAGGTCACCCGGCAACTGGCCCGGATCCGACCGATGACCGAGGAAGAGCGCGAGGCCATGCGCGCGCAGATGCTGGCGCAGGCGCGGATGGCGGCGGCCGGGCCAGACGGGCGGCTGTCCGAACCCGTGGACCTGCCGCGCCTGAACCCGCAGCCCGGCGCCCAACCGCAGCGGCAACCGCAGCCGGCCATGGCAGGCGCCGCCGCTGCCGGTCCGGCCGGCGTGGCGCTGGTCGAGGGGTTTGACGAGAACGACCCCGCCACCTGGGGCAACCCGGGGCGCAATTCTCCTTGTCCCTGCGGGTCGGGCAAGAAGTTCAAGCATTGTCACGGACGCCTGCTCTAGGCGAACGGGCTTTCGAAAGCCCGTTCTCGCGGGTGGCACCGGCTCCGCGTTGATCAGGGTCTCTACGCTGGCCGGAACGCATTCGGAATTGCGCGCAGCGCGTGACGGCAAAGGCGCGTCGACGCGCCTTTTCGCGCGTCGCCCAACCGTCAGCCCTGCTCTGCCGTTATTTCTTCGTCGCTGCCGTCTGTTTCCTCGCCGGTCAGCGCGCCCAGCAGGCCCAACGCCTCCAGCACCTTGCGTCGCTCATCGCCCGGCAATGCGCGGAATGCCCTGCCCAATCTTTCTCCCAGCGGATCAGGTGCCCGGGCCAGCGCCGCCTTGCCCGCCGGGGTCGTGCGTGCATGCACGACGCGCCGGTCGCGTTGGGACCGGTAACGGCGGATCAGTCCCTTCGCCTCCAGCTTGTCCAGAATCCCCACCACCGTCGGCGGGCTGAGGTCGGCCTCGGCCGCCAGCGCGCGCGAGGTCACCTCGCCCAGCCGGCCCAGCGCCGCCAGCACCATCAGTTGCGGCAGCGTCAGCCCCACCTGCCGGTCGATGCGCCGGGAATGCACGTCCAGCGCCCGCACCAGGCGCCTTATCTGTTTCAAAAGCAACGCATAATCACGTTCCGACACGATCCGGCCCTCTGGCGGTTGCACTCGAATGATTAGGGTACTAATGTTTAGTCGTCAAATGAAACCATCCAGGAGGGTCGGCAACCGGCATGTGTGGCATCTGCGGCGAAATCCGCTTCGGCAAGGGTGATATTGCGCGGGCAGGCGCCATCGAGGCGATGGCCGATGCCATGGCCCCCCGTGGCCCTGACGGCGCGGGCGTGGTGCTGCGCGGCCCGGTGGGTTTCGGCCACCGGCGGTTGAAGATCATCGATCTGAGCGAGAATGCCTCGCAGCCCTTCGTGGACACGCATCTGGGCCTGACCATCGCCTTCAACGGCTGCATCTACAACTATCCGGAACTGCGCAAGGAACTGGAAGGCAAGGGCCACAGCTTCGCCTCGACCGGCGACACGGAGGTGATCCTGAAGGCCTGGGCGGAATGGGGCGAGGCGGCGCTGGACCGGCTTTACGGCATGTTCGCCTTCGCCATGCATGAGCGTGACACCGGCCGCGTGACGCTGGTGCGCGACCGTTTCGGGATCAAGCCGCTTTACTACGCCGAGGGGCCGGGCTGGCTGCGCTTTGCCTCGACCCTGCCGGCACTGCTGGCGGCGGGCGATGTGGACCGCTCGATCGACCGGGTGGCGCTGCACCATTACATGACCTGGCACGCGGTGGTGCCCGCACCGCGCACCATCCTGGCCGGCGTGCGCAAGCTGCCGCCGGCCACGCTGCGGGTGATCGAGCCCGATGGCGCCTTTACCGAACGGACCTGGTGGAAGCCCGATTTCAGTCGCTCGCCCGAGGATGCCGGCCGCCCGGCCGATGAATGGCGCGACATGGTGCTGGAAAGCATGCGCAACGCCGTGCGCCGCCGCATGGTGGCGGATGTGCCGGTGGGGGTGCTGCTGTCCGGCGGGGTGGACTCATCCCTGATCGTCGGCCTGCTGGCCGAGGAGGGGCAGACGGGGCTGGCGACCTATTCCATCGGCTTCGAGGAAGCGCATGGCGAGAAGGGCGACGAATTCGTCTATTCCGACCTGATCGCCAAACATTACGGCACGAAACACCACAAGATCTTCATCCCCTCGGACGAGATGCGGGAAAACCTGCCCCATGCCATCGCCGCGCAGTCGGAACCGATGATCAGCTATGACAATATCGGCTTCTTCCTGCTCTCGCGCGAGGTCTCGAAGACGATCAAGGTGGTGCAATCCGGCCAGGGCGCGGACGAGGTGTTCGGCGGCTATCACTGGTATCCGCCGATGCGCGACGCCAATGACCCGGTCGGCACCTATATGGAGGCGTTCTTCGACCGCAGCCATGAGAAGCTTGCCGGCCATCTGGCGCCGGAATGGCTGGCCGGGCGGGACGAGTCGCGCGCCTTTGTCGAGGCGCATTTCGCCATGGCCGGCGCCGATGACCCGGTGGACAAGGCGCTGCGGCTGGATACGAATGTGATGCTGGTCGATGACCCGGTGAAGCGGGTGGACAACATGACCATGGCCTGGGGGCTGGAGGCGCGGGTGCCGTTTCTGGATCACGAGGTGGTGGAACTGGCCGCGCGCATCCCGGCCGAGCACAAGCTCGCGCAGGGCGGCAAGGGCGTGCTGAAGGAGGCCGCGCGCAAGGTGATCCCGGCGGATGTGATCGACCGGCCGAAGGGTTATTTCCCGGTGCCGGCGCTGAAATATGTGGCCGGGCCCTATCTGGACATGTGCCGCGATGCGCTGACCAGCCAGGCGGCGCGCAGCCGGGGGCTGTTCCGGGAAGATTACCTGCAAGCGCTGTTCGCTGACCCGCCGGCGCATGTGACGAAACTGCGGGGCTCGGAACTCTGGCAGGTTGCAGTCCTGGAAATGTGGCTGCAGGAACAGGGTGTCTGAGGGCGTGATGGGGGCGCTGCCCCCGTCGCGC
>SKNG01000190.1 GCA_007120685.1 Paracoccaceae bacterium
AGCCCTGGTCGCCCATCAGCGCCTCCCCGGATATCTTCAGCATCACGCGGGTATAGGCGGGGGCGGGATCGGCCATGCGGGGCTCCTGTTGCGGCGCCCGGACGGCGGCCGGGCGGCGGGCTGGCACGCGGCGGCATGGGCGCAGGGGCGGTTTCAATCGGGCGCAAAATGTCGCAAACCGGAGCCGGGTTCAACGCCCATTCCACCGCGTCAACGGCAAGGCAACCCGATGGCATGAGCCTGCCCGACATCCCCCTGCCCCCAACCGGCCGCCCGGTGCTGATCGCCGGGCCGACGGCGAGCGGCAAATCGGCGCTTGCCTTGCGCATCGCGCAGGCGCAGGAGCGGGTGGTCGTCAATGCCGATGCGCTGCAGGTGCATGACGCCTGGCGCGTGCTGACCGCCCGGCCCGGGCCGGAAGACGAAGCAAACGCGCCGCATCTGCTTTACGGCCATGTGCCGCGCGGGGCGGCGTATTCGGTGGGCCATTGGCTGCGCGATCTGGCGCCGGTGCTGGCGCGCCACCCTGATGCGGTGGTGGTGGGCGGCACCGGGCTTTACTTCAGCGCCCTGACCGAGGGTCTGGCCGAGATCCCTCCGATCCCGTCCGATATCCGCGCCGAAGCCGATGCGCGACTGCGCGCGCAGGGCATCGACGCGCTGTTGGCTGATCTGGACGCCGCCACCGCCGCGCGCATCGACCGGCAGAACCCCGCCCGCGTGCAGCGCGCCTGGGAGGTCTGGCGGGCCACGGGACGGGGGTTGACGGAATGGCAGGCACTGACCCCGCCGCCGCTGCTGCCGCATGAACAGGCAACGGTGCTGGTGTTGGCGCCTGACCGCGACTGGCTCGCCGGCAGGATCGCCAGCCGATTCGCCCGGATGCTGACCGAGGGCGCGCTGGACGAGGCCCGCGCCGCCCTGCCCCACTGGCCAGCGGGCGGTGCCGGCGCTGCCGCCCCGCTGTGGACCCGCGCCATCGGTGCCGCCGAGTTGATCGCTCATCTGCGGGGCCAGATATCGTTGCCTGAGGCCGAGGCCGCCGCAACACTTGCTACACGGCAATATGCCAAGCGGCAGGCCAATTGGTTCCGCAACCGGCTGGGCCACTGGCCGCGCCTGGCCCTGCCCTGAGGCGCCGGAGTCACCCAAAGGCCACGCTCGGTCCGTGATTCGGCTGTCGAGCGGTAAAATCTTCTTGGGTTCGCCCACGTCGCGTCCCTAGTCTGGCCGCATTCTGCTGCCAGTAACGGCCCGAAAGAAGGTTCGTCATGACAATCATTCCCGAAGCGCCGTCCCGCCTGCGGCTGACTCCGATTTCGCGCCTGGCCATGGGCGGGCGCTGGCGGGTGGAGGCGATGCGCGCGCTGCGCGAACCCGTGCTGCTGTGGTTCACCCAGGGGCAGGGCCGGATCACCGTCGCCGGCACCACGCGCGGCTACGGCCCCAACAACGCCGTCTTCATCCCGCCCGGCATCATGCACGGTTTCGAGGCCGCGCCGCGCGTGCAGGGCAGCGTTGTCTTTTTCGGCCGGGACCATGGTCTGAAACTGCCCGAGCGGCCGCATTTCCTGCGCCCGCGCGACCCCATCTCGCAGAAGGAACTGATCAGCACGCTGGAGGCGATCCAGCGCGAGTTGGAAAGCAGCCGCCCCGGCGCGCAGCGCGCAGCGCGTCATCATCTGGGACTGGTCGGCGTCTGGCTGGACCGTCAGATCGAACGCGAAGCCCGCAGCAACGTCCTGCCCGGCCGCCCGCTGGCCGCGCAGGCGCTGGTGGCGCGCTATGCTGCCCTTCTGGAGCGCGATTTCCGTTCCAACCTTGCCGTGGCCGATTTCGCCGCCGCGCTGGGGGTAACGCCCACGCATCTGACCCGCGCCTGCCGGGCGACCTGCGGAAAAAGCGCGCATATGCTGCTGGAAGACCGCGTGCTGTTCGAAGCCCGGCGCCTGCTGTCAGAGACCCGTTTGCCGATCAAGAAGGTGGCGGCGCTTCTGGGCTACAATTCGGCCGGCTACTTTACCCGCGCCTTTCAGAAGGCCGAAGGCGTGACCCCATCTGCCTTTCGCAAGAAACCCGCCCTGCATCCGGTGGTGCCACAGGCCTGAAGCACGCGGCGGACCTGCACGCGGATCAGCGGCAGAAGGTGGCGTTGTTGCGCCGCTGCGCGACGTCGAAATGGAAATGATCCTCGTGAAAGCCGTCAGAGCCCGGCCCCAGCGTGGTGGTAAAGATCCCGCAGGCGCCACGATGCATGCGTTGCAGCGCGCGCGCATGCGGGCTGCCCCGATAGTCGCGCAGCACCGTCACCTGCTGGCCATTGGCCAGCCGGAAGCCGGAAATATCGATCGCCCGCCCGCGCCCATGTTCCGATATCCGCGCCCCGGGCCGGTGATTGCGCGTGCGGCAAACGTAATGCGCCGCGACATCAATCTGCGTCACACCGCCGCCGGTATTGCCCATCGCCGGGCGCATCTGCTCGCGCACCCAGCGATCCAGCGCGCGCGCGGCATCGCAATCCAGCGTCGCCATGCGCGACAGAGGTATGCCATCGACGGCCGTGATCCGCACCGGCTCGGCGATGCCGCAGCCGCGCGTTGACGAAGTGATCGGAGCAATCCTGTTGCCGGCCAGCGTTGGCCGCCCGCAAAGACCGCGCCCCCCGGCAGCTTCCTGCTCACCGCCGCCACCGGCACGCACAGGGACCACCACCACCACCGACGGGCTGCGCTGCTGCGCGCGGGTGCGGCGCGGCGCTGGCCGGGGACTGCGCGCCGGCGCCAGGGACAGCGCCGCCGATCGCGGCCCCGCCTGGGGAAGCGCCTGCGCCACCGCTCGCTCGATGGCGCGCGCTGGCGGTGGCGTGGTCTGCGCCGCCATGGCGGGGCGGCGCTCTGGCTGAGGCGAGCGTTCCGGCGCGCGGGCGTCAGCGATTTCGGCGCCGCCCAGAAACGCCGCGCAGAGTAGCAACGCAAACCGCGCCCCGATCATCCGTCCTGACCTGCCCAATGCCCTGCCCCAATTACGCTGCATCGCGCCGCACCAAAGGCGAAGCGGCCCGCTCACTTCCGCCGGACACGCCCGAAATCCGGCGCATCGGTGTCCTGTCCGGCCTCGATGATACCGCGCCTGATCGCGCGTGTCCGGGTAAAATACTCGTGTAGAAGCGGGCCATCGCCAGTGCGGATGGCGCGCTGCAGGGCGAAAAGCTCCTCGGTGAAGCGGCCCAGGATCTCCAGCGTCGCCTCCTTGTTGGTCAGGAAGACATCGCGCCACATCACCGGGTCAGAGGCCGCAATGCGGGTAAAATCCCTGAAGCCGGCGGCGGAATAGTTGATCACCTCGCTATCGGTCACCCGGCGCAGGTCATCGGCGACACCGACCATCGTATAGGCGATCAGATGCGGCGCATGGCTGGTCACGGCCAGCACCAGATCATGATGCGCGGCATCCATTTCATCGACCTTCGCCCCCATCCCCTCGCACAGCGCGCGCAGCCGCGCCACCGCCTGCGCCTCGGTCTGCGGCACCGGGGTCAGCAGCCACCAGCGGTTATCGAAAAGCGTGGCGAAACCGGAACGGGGGCCGGAATGCTCGGTCCCGGCGATGGGATGTCCGGGGATGAACTGCACGCCTGCGGGCAGATGCGGCGCCACCGCCTCGATCACCGCCTGCTTGACCGAGCCGACATCCGTGACCGTGGCACCCGGCGCCAGATGCGGGCCGATCTC
>SKNG01000066.1 GCA_007120685.1 Paracoccaceae bacterium
GCATGGACGCCTGGGACGAGATACGCACGGCCTGGCATGTCGCCCGCGCCGGCACCGTCAGCGGCGCGGCCGAGGCGCTGGGCGTGCATCATGCCACCGTCATCCGTCATGTCGACGCGCTCGAGGCCCGGCTGGGCGTGAAGCTGTTCCAGCGCCACGGCCGCGGCTACACACCCACCGAGGCCGGGCAGATGCTGGCCGAGGCCGGGGCCGAGACCGATGCCCGCTTTGCCCGGCTTGGCGCGCGGCTTGCCGGCTGGGCCGGCGGCATTGCCGGCGATCTGGCCATCACCATCCCGCCAGAGCTGTGCCCGCTGGTGGTGCCCGCGCTGGCGCCGCTGCAGCAGGACCACCCCGCGCTGGTGATCCGGCTGCGCACCGAACGCCGCGTGCTGAAGCTGGAACAGGGCGAGGCGCATCTGGCCATCCGCGCCGGCGCCCAGCCGCAGGAGCCCGACAACGTGGTGCAATCGCTGGGCCGGGTGCAGGCCGCGCTTTACGCGTCACCGCAGTATCTGGCCCGCCACGGCCAGCCGCAGGGCGCGGCCGATCTGGCCGGCCACCGCTTCGTGACCGACGAGGCCGAGGCCAGCCGCGTGCCCTTCTTCCGCTGGCTGGCCGAGGCAGGCGTCACCGCGGCGCTGCGCAGCGACGATCCGGCGGCGCAGCAGGCGGCGGTGCGCGCGGGGCTGGGGCTGGGCTTCCTGTTTCCGTCCGCCGCGCCGGACGATCTGCTGCAGGTGATGCCGCCAAGCCCGGAATGGTCGGTGCCGCTTTGGCTGGTCAGCCACGTCGATCTGCACCGCAGCGCCAAGCTGCAGGCGGCGATGGCGGCGCTGAAACGCGGGCTGGGCGAGGCCGGGCAGGAATGACCGAGGCCCCCGCTGCCCCTGTGCCCGACCCGCGCCGCGAAGCCCTGCGCGGGCATGTCGCCATGCTGGCGTTTTCGGCGCTGGTGGCGGGGTCCTTCAGCCTGGGCGCGCTGGTGGCCAATCTGATCGACCCGGTTTCGGTGACGGCGGTGCGGTTTCTCTGGGCGGCGGCGGTGCTGGCGGTTTTCGCTGCCCTGCTGGCCAACCGGCGCGACGGCGGCGCGCGAGGCTTCCGGGCCGCCGATTTCCGTGCGCCATGGCGCTTCGTGCTGTTGGGGGCGCTGTTTGCCGGCTATTTCGTGCTGATGTTCGAGGGGCTGAAGACCGCCGATCCGGTCTCGGCCGGCGCGGTGTTCACGCTGACGCCCTTGATGACCGCCGGTTTCGCCTGGGTCTGGCTGGGCCAGCGGCTGGATGGCTGGGTGGCGGGCGCGCTGGCGATCGGCGCGGCGGGCGCGGTCTGGGTGATCTTCCGCGCCGACTGGCAGGCGCTTCTGGGCTTTCAGGTGGGGCGCGGCGAGGCGATCTATTTTGTGGGTTGCATCCTGCATGCAGCCTTCACCCCGCTTCTGCGCCGCTTCAACCGGGGCGAGCCGGCGCTGGTGGCCACCGCGCTGGTGATGGGGGCAGGCTGTGTGTTGCTGTTCGCGCTGGGCTGGCAGGGGTTGCGCGCCACCGACTGGGCGGCGCTGCCGGCGCTGGTGTGGCTGACCATGGCCTATCTGGCGATCTTCGCCAGCGCGTTGACCTTCTTCCTGCTGCAATACGCCGCCCAGCGGCTGCCGTCATCGAAGGTCATGGCCTATACCTACCTGACCCCGGCCTGGATCGTGCTGTGGGAACTGGGGCTGGGCCATGGTGTGCCAGGCATGTTGCTGCTGCCCGGCATCGCGCTGATCGTGCTGGCGCTGGTGATGCTGCTGCGCCGGGATTGAGGCCATTTCCGGCGGAACGCTTCGGCCGGCGCGGGGGTGACGCGCCTTCGAAGGCGCGTGCGAACGGGCTTTCGAAAGCCCGTTTTCCGTCACTTCCCGTGCGTGCCGCAGCAATCAGCCGGGCCCGTTCACGATATCGGTTTGTCGCCCTTCATCCCGGCAATGATCTGCGACAGTTCCATCGGGAAGGGGAACACGATGGTCGAATTCTTCTCGCTGCCGATGGTGGTTAGCGTGGACAGGTAGCGCAACTGCATGGCGCCCGGATCCTGGCCCAGGATCTGTGCCGCCTCGAACAGCTTCTGCGCCGCCTGCTGTTCGCCATCGGCGTTGATCACCTTTGCGCGGCGCTCGCGTTCGGCCTCGGCCTGGCGGGCGATGGCGCGGATCATGGATTCGTTGATGTCGACATGCTTGATCTCGACATTCGCCACCTTGATCCCCCAGGCATCGGTCTGGGTGTCGATGATTTCCTGAATGTCGTTGTTCAGCTTGTCGCGTTCGGACAGCATCTCGTCCAGCTCATGCTTGCCCAGCACCGAACGCAGCGTGGTCTGCGCCAGCTCGGAGGTGGCCTGCATGAAGTTTTCCACCTGGATGGTGGCCTTTTCCGGATCCACCACGCGGAAATAGATCACCGCATTGACGCGGACCGAGACGTTGTCCTGGCTGATCACGTCCTGGCTGGGCACATCCAGCACCCGCACGCGCAGATCCACCCGCACCATCTGCTGGATGTAGGGGATGATGATGATCAGACCCGGCCCCTTGACCGAACTGAACCGGCCCAGCGTGAACACCACGCCGCGTTCGTATTCGCGCAGGATCTTGATGGCCGAGGCCAGGAAGGCCAGCACCAGAACGATCAAGACCGCGTAGAAGGCGACATCGCCGAAGATGGTGAAGATATCCATCGGTTTCTCCTTTCAGAAACCGCCCCCGGCGGACCCGCCGGGCGGCAGTCAGGTTTGCGTCGTCTCGGCCGGCGCCTCGGCGGGCGCGACGATCAGGGTCAGCCCGTCCATGGCCCGCACGGTGACCGTGCTGCCGGATTGCACGCTGGTGCCTTCGGCGGCGCGGGCCTGCCAGCGTTCGCCATGAACGAAGACATGGCCGCGCGCGCCGTCCCAGTCCTGCACCCGGCCCTGCAGGCCGATCATCTCTTCCCGCCCGGTGGCGACCTTGCGCCGGTGCACCACCGCCGCCAGCCGCGCCACGGCGAAGGAAAACAAGAGGCTGCCCACCGCCACCGCCGCCAGCGCAGGCCAGTGCACCTCCATCCCCGGCACCTCGCCATCGAACAGCAGCACCCCGCCCAGCACGATGGCCACCGTGCCGCCGATGCCCAGTATGCCAAAAGAGGGCGAGAATGCCTCGGCCACCACCAGCGCCAGCCCCAGCCCGATCAGCGCCAGCCCGGCCCAGTTGAAGGGCAGGATCGACAGCGCCATCATGCCGGCGATGATGCTGATGCCGCCGATGGTGCCGGGAAACAGCGCGCCGGGGTTCAGGATCTCGAAGACGATGCCGTAAAAGCCCACCAGCATCAACAGAAGCGCGATATTGGGGTTGGTGATGACCGACAGGAACTGAGTGCGCCAGTCGGGTTCAAGCGCCACCACCTCCAGCCCCTCGGTATCCAGCACAACCGGCTCGCCATCGACCTCGACAATCATGCCATGGGCGGCGGCCAGCAGGTCTTCGGTGGTCCGCGCGATGAAGTCGATCACGTTTTGCTCGGCGGCTTCGCGCGCGGTCAGCGTGGCGGCGTCGCGCACGGCGCTTTCCGCCCAGTCGGCGTTGCGCTCGCGCAACTCGGCCAGACCACGGATCCAGGCCACGGCATCATTGATCGCCTTGGCCTCGGCGGCGGTGCCGGCGCCGGGGCCGGGCGGGGTGCGGCGAGGCTCGGCGGC
>SKNG01000223.1 GCA_007120685.1 Paracoccaceae bacterium
GAGATGTATCCGGTCAACCCGATCAGCGCCGAGACCGTGGGCCGCACCGAGGAAATCATCGGCGACTGGATCGCCGCGCGGGGCCGCCCGGATGATCTGGTCATCGCCACAAAGGTCACCGGCAAGGGAAGCGCCGTGATCGAGGGCGGCGCGCCGCCGGTCACGCCCGCGCGGCTGCGCGCGGCGGTCGAGGTCTCGCTGCAGCGGCTGCGCTGCGGGCGGATCGATGTCATTCAGCTGCACTGGCCGGACCGGGGGTCCTATCACTTCCGCCAGAACTGGAGCTATCGCCCGCCGCAAGCCGATGCCGAGGTGCTGCGCACCGACATGCTGGCGCTGTTGCAAGAGGCGCAGGCGCTGGTCACCGAGGGCAAGATCGCCCATTTCGGCCTGTCCAACGAGACCGCCTGGGGCATGGCGCAATGGCTGACCTTGGCAAAGGCGCATGGCCTGCCGCGCCCGGTCAGCCTGCAGAACGAATATTCGCTGTTGTGCCGGACCTTCGACACCGATCTGGCCGAGCTTTGCGCGCTGGAAGGCGTGTCGCTTCTGGCCTTCTCACCCCTGGCGGCGGGGCTCCTGACCGGGAAATACGCGGGCGGGGTGATCCCGGAGGGCTCGCGCCGGTCGATCCGCGCCGATCTGGGCGGGCGCATCAACCCGCGCGTGTTCGAGGCCGTGTCGGCCTATCTGGGGCTGGCGCGCGAATGGGGGCTGGACCCGGTGCCGATGGCGCTGGCCTGGGCCGCCGCGCGCCCGGTGCCCACGGTGCCGATCCTGGGCGCCACCACGGCCGAGCAGCTGGCGGCGCAACTGCCGGCGCTGACGCTCACGCTGCCAGAGGGGCTGCACGAGGCGATCGACGCGATGCACCGGCTGCATCCGATGCCCTATTGACGGGCCGGTGATGCGTTGTCTCGCCCTGCTGTTGCCGCTGCTGGCCCTGCTGGCGCTGGGGGGATGCCTGCGCGGCGAGGACGCGGTTCCCGGGGCCGGAACCGACGCCACCGAAACCACCCACACGGAGGCGACAGCGCCGGAGGCCGAAGCCGCCAACGGGGATGAAGAAGCGGCGGAAGAAGAAGAGGCAGCACCTGAACCGCCCGCCATGGCCGAGCCAGTGGACATGCGCGACTTCCTGCCCCCGCCCGCCACCCTGCCGCCGATCCTGCGCGACCGGCAGACCGCCTGCGAGCGCGATGGCGGGCGGCTCGTGCAACGCGGGCGCACCGGGCTTTACGACTGCCTGCGCCAGACCGGCGACCCGGGCCGACCCTGCACGCGCGCGACCGATTGCGAGGGCGCCTGCCTGGCCCGCTCGCGCAGTTGTGCGCCCATGGCGCCGCTGCTGGGCTGCCACGAGGTGCTTGACCCCGGCGGCGCGCGGGTGACGATCTGTCTGGAATAGGGTGCAACACCGGCGCCCGCAGGGAAACGAGACGGCATGGCATGAGCGATCCCTGGTTCTTCGGCTACGGTTCCCTGGTCAATCGCGCCACGCATGGCTACGGTCGGGCGTTTCGCGCGCAGGTCGGGGGGTGGCGGCGGGCCTGGCGACACAGCGCCACGCGGCGGGTCCCCTTCCTGACCGCGGTGCGCTGCCCCGACAGCCGGATCGAGGGGCTGGTGGCGCAGGTGCCTGGCGGCGACTGGCAGGCGCTGGACCGGCGCGAGACCGGCTACCGGCGCGGCTGCGCCGGCCCTGACCTGCAGCCGTTGAACGATGGCGCCGGCGTGGCGGGGGCGCAGATCTACGCGGTGCCCGAGTCCGACTGGACTGTCCCCGAGGGGCTGCCCCCGATCCGCCTGTCCTATGTCGATGTCGTGCTGCAGGGCTATCTGCGCGAATTCGGCCAGGACGGCGTGGCGCGTTTCATCGCTACCACCGACGGCTGGGAAATCCCCATCCTGGACGACCGCGCCGCCCCCCTCTACCCGCGCCACCAGCCGCTTGACCCGGCCGAGCGCGCCTTGTTCGACAGCGTTCTGGCCGCGCGCGGCGTGACCATCCTGCGCGACTGACCGGCCGGTCCGGCGCCCCGCCCGGTCCGGCGCAATGGCCGTTGCCCCGTCAGGCTTGCCGTATCCGGGCAGAGTTGCTAGGCAACCCTCGGCCCGCGATGCCCAACACGGCACGCCGCACCCGCTTTGTGGAGACCCAATGCCCGACACCGCCCCTGCCGCCCCGGCGCGCGACTGGACCGGCACCACCACGGCCGATCTGGCGCTGATCCAGCGCATTATCCCGCATCGCTACCCCTTCCTGCTGATCGACAAGCTGCGCGACATCCGGCTGGGCGAAAGCGCGCTGGGCATCAAGAACGTCACCATCAACGAGCCGCATTTCCAGGGCCATTTCCCGTCAAAGCCGGTGATGCCCGGGGTCACGATCATCGAGGCGATGGCCCAGACCGCCGCCGTGCTGACCGGCCTGACGCTGGATCTGGTGGACCGCGAACCGCTGGTCTATTTCATGTCCATCGACAAGACCCGCTTCCGCCGCATGGTGGTGCCCGGTGACGTGCTGGAACTGGACGTGAAGGTGCTGCGCGGCTCCAGCAAGATCTGGAAATTCTCCGGCATCGCCAAGGTCGAGGGCGAACTGGCGGCCGAGGCCGAATTCATGGCGATGATCGACCGCAACGGGAACGGCTGATGGCCATCGACCCCAGCGCCCGGGTGCACCCCGCCGCCGTGGTCGAGGACGGCGCGCAGATCGGCCCCGGCTGCGTGATCGGCCCCTTTGCCGTGATCGGACCCGAGGTTGTGCTGGGCGAAGGGGTCGAGGTCCGCTCGCATGCCGTGATCACCGGCTGGACAGAGATCGGCGCGGGCACGGTGGTCTTTCCCTTCGCCTGCGTGGGCGAGGTGCCGCAGGACCTGAAATTCGCCGGCGAGCGCACGCGGCTGATCGTCGGCGCGCGCTGCCGCATCCGGGAAGGCGCGACGCTGAACACCGGCACGGCCGGCGGCGGCGGCATCACGCGGGTGGGCGACGGTTGCCTGTTCATGACCGGCGCGCATGTGGGCCATGACGCGCATCTGGGCAACAATGTCATCATGGCCAATCAGGCCGCCGTGGCCGGGCATTGCGTGATCGGCGACGATGTGATCATTGGCGGGCTTTCGGGGATCCACCAATGGGTGCGCATCGGGCGCGGCGCGATCATCGGTGCGGTGACGATGGTCACCAATGACGTGATGCCGCACGGGCTGGTGCAGGCGCCGCGCGGCGGGCTGGAGGGGTTGAACCTGGTGGGGCTGAAGCGGCGCGGCGTGCCGCGGTCGGAAATCACCGCCCTGCGCGCGGCCTATCAGATGCTAGCCCAGGGCGACGGCAGCTTTCTGGACCGCGCCCGCCGTCTGGCCCAGGAAACCGAGAGCGACCATGTGCGCGAGATCACCGATTTCATCCTCGCGGCCTCGGACCGGTCGTTCCTGAAGCCGCAATAGGGGGCGGGGGTGCGGCTGGCGATCATCGCGGGGCAGGGGCGGCTGCCGGCCGAGATGGCGGCGGCCTGGGAGGCGGCGCAGGGCGCGGCGCCGCTGATCTGCGCGCCCGAAGGCGCGGCGCCCGAGGGGCTGGCGGTGGATCACCCCTTCCGGCTGGAGCGGCTGTCGCCCTTTCTGCGCGCGCTGGGCGATGAGGGGGTGACGCATCTGGCCCTGGCCGGCGCCATGCACCGCCCGGCGCTGGACCCGGCGCTGTTCGACCCGGC
>SKNG01000334.1 GCA_007120685.1 Paracoccaceae bacterium
GGCCCGTTGGCCGCGATTTCTGCCCTGGCTTCGAGCCTCACGCTTGCGCTGCCGGCCCGGGCCGAGATCGCCGAGACCATGCAGGGGCTCGAGGTGCGCGGCGCGCCCGAGCCGCGCGGCACCGCCCTGCAGGAGCCGGCGACCTCGCTGATGCGCGAGGCGGTGTGGCTCGATAACATGATGCTGTGGATCATCACGCCGATCACCATTCTGGTGATGGTGCTGCTTTTGTGGGTGATCGTGTTCCACAACCGCCGCGCCAACCCCACGCCGGCACGCTTCACGCATAACTCGCCGCTCGAGGTGGCCTGGACGGTGCTGCCGGTGCTGATCCTGGTCGTCATCGGCACCTTCACCGTGCCGGCGCTGTTTCGCCAGCAGGTGATGCCCGAGGCCGATCTGACCATCAAGGTCACCGGCTACCAGTGGCATTGGGGCTATGAATATGTCGACCACGATGTCGAATTCCTCAGTTTCATGCTGCAGCGCGACGAACTGGCGGAATTCGGCTATGAGGACCGCCATTACCTGCTGGCCACCGATACGGCGGTGGTGGTGCCGGTGGGGCGCAATGTGGTGATGCAGGTCACCGCGGCCGATGTGATCCATTCCTGGACGATCCCGGCCTTCGGCGTGAAGCAGGACGGCGTGCCGGGCCGGCTGGCCGAGCTGTGGTTCAATGTCGATGAAGAGGGCATCTATTTCGGCCAGTGTTCCGAGCTTTGCGGCCAGGCGCATGCCTATATGCCGATCACCGTGCATGCGGTGAGCGAAGAGGCCTATATCGACTGGCTGGAATCGCAGGGCGCGACCAATCTGGCGCTGGCGCCGGGCTATGACCGCATCCGCGGCACCGTGGAGCTGGCCGTCTATGAGCGTGCCGAGGACTGACCGGAAAGCCTGCCGGTCGCGCGCCTGTGCGCGCGGCCACGGGCGGGGCGCACCCCAAGGCGGTGCCGGAGGGCAAGCATGACCGATCTACGCGCCGATATCGGCGAGCAGCAGCCGGAAGCCGCCTTTGGCGATTATGTGCAGCTTCTCAAGCCGCGCGTGATGTCGCTGGTGGTGTTCACCGCGCTGGTGGGGCTGCTGGTGGCGCCGTCGGGGCTGCACCCGGTCGAGGCGCTGGCCTCGATCATCTTCATCGCGCTGGGGGCGGGGGCCTCGGGGGCGCTCAACATGTGGTGGGATGCCGATATCGACCGCGTCATGCGCCGCACCGCGCGCCGGCCGGTCCCGGCGGGCAGGGTCGCGCCGCGCGAGGCGATGGCGCTGGGGCTGGGCCTGTCGCTGATCGCCGTGCTGATGCTGGGGCTGGCGGCGAACTGGCTGGCGGCGGGTCTGCTGGCCTTCACCATCTTCTTCTATGCCGTCATCTACACGATGTGGCTCAAGCGCCTGACCCCGCAGAATATCGTCATCGGCGGCGCCGCCGGGGCGTTTCCGCCGATGATCGGCTGGGTGGTGGCCACCGGGCATGTCGGCATCGAGGCGCTGTTGATGTTCGCGCTGATCTTCATCTGGACGCCGCCGCATTTCTGGGCGCTGGCGCTGTTCGTCAAGACCGATTACGCAAAGGCCCGCGTGCCCATGCTGACCGTCACCCATGGCCACCGCGCCACCCGCGTGCAGATCCTCGCCTATACCCTGGCGCTGGTGCCGGTGGCGATCGCGGCGGGCTTCACCAGCATCGGTGGCCCCGTCTATCTGGCGCTGGCGCTGGTGCTGAATGCGGTTTTCGTGGCGGGCGCGCTGCGCCTGTGGCGGCGCACGGAAGAGACGGCGCAGCTTGACGGCTACCGCGCCGAGAAGCGCTTCTTCCGCTTCTCGCTGATCTATCTCTTCGCCCATTTCGCGGCTTTCCTGATCGAGGCCACGCCATGGGCCTCGGCGCTGGCAGGCCGCTTCGGTTTCTGGGGGGCATGATGGCACTTACCCGCACACATGAGCTGCACAAGCGCCGCTTCGGCCGCAATCTGGGCGTGGCGCTGGTGCTGGCCGCCTTCATCGCGCTCGTCTTCGCGCTGACCATCGCCAAGGTCTCGGGCGGCGGCGTGATCGAGGCTTTTGACCATACCTACCGCCCGGCGCTCGACCCGGCGGTGAATCCGACACTGAGAGGCGACTGACAATGATCAGCTACTGGCGCAACCTCACCGGGATCCAGCGCACCGCCGCGCAGGCGACGGCGGTGGTGGTGTTCATGGCCGGCATGGGCTGGGCGGCGGTGCCGCTTTATGACCTGTTCTGCCGCGTCACCGGCTATGGCGGCACCACCCAGGTGGGCACGGGTGCCGACCGGGTGCTCGATCAGACCGTGCGCATCCGCTTCGATGCCTCGCGGGCACGCGATTTCCCCTGGGAATTCCGCCCTGTCGAGCGCACCATGGACATCCGCCTTGGCGAGACCGGGCTGGCCTTCTACGAGGCCTACAACCCCACCGACGCGCCCGTCGCCGGCACCGCCAGCTACAATGTCTCGCCCTATGATGCCGGGCTCTACTTCACCAAGATCGACTGCTTCTGCTTCCAGTATCAGGTGCTGATGCCGGGCGAGCGCGTGCTGATGCCGGTGACCTTCTATGTCGATCCCGACATCCTCGATGACCGCGAGGCGCACGATACCCATACCATCACGCTCTCCTACACGTTCCATCGCACCGAACTGAGCGATGAGGATCTGGCCGCGCTCGATAACGTGCGCGAGGATGGCGCGGAGCCTGTGACCAACTGAACCATCGGCCGCCAGTGCCGGAGAAACAAGAAAGCCGCCCAAGCGGCATAATGACGGGACAAGCTGAGGGAACACGTCATGGCGCATGAGAAGAACCACGACTATCACATCCTGCCACCTTCGATCTGGCCGTTCCTGGGGGCGATGTCGGCCCTTGTGATGCTGTTCGGCGCCGTGCTGTGGATGCACGATTCGGGGCCCTGGCTGTTCCTGATGGGCCTCGCCGGCGTGCTTTACGTCATGTATGCGTGGTGGGCCGATATCGTCATCGAGAGCCATTCGGGCGATCACACGCCGGTGGTGGTGATCGGGCTGCGCTACGGGTTCATCCTGTTCATCATCTCGGAGGTGATGTTCTTCGCCGCCTGGTTCTGGTCCTTCTTCAAGCACGCGCTCTACCCGATGCACCCCGAAGGGCTGAGCCCGGCGCTCGACGGCCCCTGGCCGCCGATGGGGGTGGAAACCTTCGATCCCTGGCACCTGCCGCTGATCAACACGCTGGTGCTGCTGCTTTCGGGCTGCGCCGCGACTTGGGCGCACCACGCCATCGCGCATGAGGACAACCGCAAGGACCTGGCGACGGGGTTGGGCATCGCGGTGATCCTGGGCGTGCTCTTCACCGGGCTGCAGGCCTATGAATACACCCATGCCGGTTTCGGTTTCGCCGGCAATATCTACGGCGCCAATTTCTTCATGGCGACGGGTTTCCATGGCGCGCATGTGATCATCGGCACGATCTTCCTGTTCGTTTGCTATCTGCGCGCGCGGGCCGGGCATTTCACACGCGAACGACATGTCGGGCTCGAGGCCGCGGCCTGGTACTGGCATTTCGTCGATGTGGTCTGGTTGTTCCTGTTCGCGTCGATCTATGTATGGGGGCAGTAGCCGGTCGCCCGCGCTGATCTGACAGGGCGGGGGGCTGCGGCCCCCCGTTTGCGTTGCGCTGCTGTTGTTGCCGTGGTGGGGGGCGCTGCCCCC
>SKNG01000362.1 GCA_007120685.1 Paracoccaceae bacterium
CGGGCCGCGCCCGGCGCATGAGCGGGGTTGATATCGACGTCACCGAATGGCGCCGCGCCGAAGAGCGGCTGGGCACCATCATGGAAGCCACCGCCATCGCCACCTGGGAATACGACACCGCGATCCCCTTCGCCTTCATTGACGAGAACTATGCCCAGATGCTGGGCTATGCGCTGGACGACCTTTTGCCTTTCTCGATGGAGAAATTCTTCAGCCTGTCGCACCCGGACGATCTGACGCACCTGGCCGAGCGGGCGCGGGTTAGCCATGAAAACGGTGTGGACAACCTGTCGAACGAGATGCGGCTGCGCCATCGCGACGGGCACTGGGTCTGGATCATGTGCAAGACGCGGGTGCTACGCTGGGGGCCGGACGGCACGCCCGCCGCAGCGACGGGCATCAACATCGACATCACCGAGACCAAGGAACGCGAAGCCGCGCTTTCCGGCGCCAAGGCGGCGCTGGAGGTCGCCCTTGCCGAGCGTCACACCGCCGAACAGCGCTTGGCCGACATTGCCTCGGTCAGCGAGGACTGGTTCTGGGAGCTCGATACCCAGAACCGCTTCACCTATCTTTCCGAAGGGGCCGAGCGCGCCACGGGCAAACCGGCATCGCAACTGATCGGGCGCAGCCTGGACGAACTGGGCCTGACCCTGCGCACGAAGGGGGATTGGGCCGAGCTGGTGAAGCGTTTCGTGGCACGGGAGAGCTTCAGCGAGTTCATCTACCGGGTGGACAGCCGGCACCGGGGCGAGCCGATCTGGCTGCGCATCAGCGGGGCCCCCTTCTTCGATGCGATGGGCCGCTTTGCCGGCTATCGGGGCGCCGGCACCAATGTCACCCTATTAATGGCCGCTACCCGCCGCGCCGAAGCCGCGAACGAGGCGAAGTCGCGCTTCCTGGCGACGATGAGCCATGAGTTGCGCACCCCCCTGACCGGCGTCATCGGCATGGCCGAGATTCTGTCCGAGACCGGCGTCACATCGGAACAGCGGCGAATGATCGACACCATCCGCGATTCCGGCGAGGGGTTGCTGGCGGTGCTCAACGACGTGCTGGATCTGGCCAAGATCGAGGCCGGCAAGCTGGAGATCGTGCAGCGTCCCTTCAGCCCGTCCCGCCTTGCCGGGCGCATCGAGGCGCATTACCGCAACCGTGCCGAGGCCAAGGGGCTGGTGCTTCGTATCGAAACCGGGCCGGGATGCAGCAAGCAATGGCTGGCCGACCCGGACAGGCTACTGCAGATTCTGCACAATCTGGTCGGCAACGCGTTGAAATTCACCAGCCGGGGCGAGATTGCGGTCACCCTGTCGGTCGCTGGCGGCACCTTGTCGGTCACGGTCAGCGATACCGGTATCGGCATGAGCCGCGAACAGCTGACCCGCGTGCTTCAGCCCTTCGAACAGGCCGACAACCGCACCGCGCGGCGCTTTGGCGGCACCGGGCTGGGGCTGTCGATCACGCGGCGGCTGGTCGATCTGATGGCGGGCGAGATCACCATCGACAGCGCACCGGAGCAGGGCACGCAGGTCCGGCTGCGGCTGCCCGTGCAGCCGGCGGCATCGCGCCCTGCTGCGGACAGCCCCGTGTTGCCGGCCAGCGGGTTTGCCGGGCTGCGGGTGCTGGTGGCCGATGACAACGCCACCAACCGGCTGATCCTGAAGCGCATGCTGGAAGGGCTGGAAATCGACGTCACGGTCTGCGACGACGGTCAGGCCGCGCTAGAGGCGTTCAGACCCGGTGACTTCGACCTGGTGATGCTGGACATTGCCATGCCCGGGCTGGACGGCGTCGCCGCCCTGAAGGGGATCCGCGAACGGGAAGCGGCGGCAGGGGCGCCCCCCACCCGGGCGCTGGCGGTCACGGCCAACGCCATGCGCCATCAGGTGGAAGAGTATCTGGCCGCCGGCTTTTCCGGCCATCTGGCAAAACCCTTCCGCAAGGCCAGGCTGGCGGAAGCGATCGCCCAGCCGTTCCGGCCCGAAAACGAAGAGCCAGCCAAGTCACGCTCCAAGGCCGGATGACCGGCCTGCACGCCCTGCCAGACCGCCCTGCCAGACCGGGTGCGCCCGTTCCCTCCGTAAGGCAGCCGTGCGTCAGCCGCGCGCTGCCGTGGCGCGCATCGCGCGGCCAAGCTCGTGCACCGCGCTGCCGGCCATGGAGCGATAGGTCGTGATCTCGAAGGCATCGGACGCCGCGCGGATCAGCAACAGCGGCATATGCCCCAGGAGCGAGCGCACCACCCGGCCTTGCGGAAAAGACCCCGCGCGCAAGTCCAGCGGCACCAGCCGCGCCAGCACCGCTTCGGCGCCTGTGCCCTGCAGCAGGAATCGCGCCCAGCCATCGGCCTGATCGGTCAGTGACGCGTGTTCGGCCAGCCCATCGGGCGGGGCGGCGTCGAACAGAAACGCCTGTTCGCGCCCCGCCCAGACGATGCGCGCGCCCTGTGCCGAGAGCCCCTGCCCCGGCGCCGGAAAGGCCAGGCCCAGCGCCGCCAGCGCCGCCGAACAGGCCGCCACCCGTCCCGGATAGGGCGCGATCAGCGAGGCCGTCGCGACGGGCTGCGCCGTCAGCCGGCAATCGCCGTGGCGCAGCGGCAGGCCCAGCCCGTCGGCGCCCCCCGTTACGGTCAAGGTCACGCTCGGGTCAGCCACGCATCGCCCTCCCTTCCGGGTCCAGGAACACCGGGTCGCAGACCCGCGCCATCAGCTTGCGCCCGCGCAGCGCATCGTGGATGCGCACGACCTCGCCATGCCGCGCACGGCCCCCGGCCAGGAAGCCCAGCGCCAGCCAGCCTTGCAGCGTCGGCGAATACCCGGCCGAGGTGACATGCCCCTGCCAACTCGCCGCCCGTGCCGGTGCCTCGGCGGTATAAAGCGGCGCGCCGGCGTCGATGGCATCGGACGGGTCAACCGGCCTCAGCCCCACCAGTTGCCCGCGCCCGTCCTCCATCAGCCCCGGGCGTTCGCTTGCCGGCTTGCCGATGCAGTCCTTGGCCGCACTGACCATGCGCTGCATGCCCAGGTCAAAGGCCGTCACCCGCCCGTCTATTTCGGCATGGGTGATGAAACCCTTCTCGATGCGCATGACATTCAGCGCCTCCATCCCGTAGGCGCCGCCCCCCAGCGCCTCGGCCCCTTCCACCAGCCGCGCGAAAAGCGCCGCGCCGTAACGCGCCGGCACCGCCACCTCATAGCCCAGCGCGCCGGAGAAGGAGATGCGGAAGAGCCGCCCCCGCACCCCCGCCATGCTCACCGGCTGGCAGGCCATGAAGGGCAGGCTTTCGGCGCTAACCGGCTGATCCAGCAAAGTGTTCAGCAGATCCCGCGCTTTCGGCCCGGCCAGGGCGAATTGCGCCCAGTGTTCGGTGACCGAGGCGAAGCGCAGCGCCCAGTCGGCACAGAACCCCTGCTGCACGAAATCCATGTGCCGCATCACCTGACCGGCGGCGGCGGTGGTGGTGGTGACCAGGAAATGCCCCTCGCCCAGCCGCGCGCAGGTGCCGTCATCCATGACATGCCCGTCCTCGCGCAGCATCAGCCCGTAGCGGATGCGGCCCGGCTTCAGGCTGGACATGCGGCCGGTGTAGAGGAAATCGAGATATCGCCCCGCATCCGGCCCTTGCACGTCGATCTTGCCCAGGGTGGAGACATCGCAAACCCCCACCGCGCCGCGCACCATGGTCACCTCGCGGTCGCAACTTTCGCGCCATGTCGTCTCGCCCGCGCGGGGGAAATAGCTGGGCCGATACCACAGCCCGGCCTCGATCATCGGCGCCCCCATGGCGCGGGTCTGCGCATCCGATGTCAGGCGGCGTTCCGGCGCGAAGCCCTTGCCGCGCGCACCCGCCCCCAACGCGGCGATGGAGACGGGCACGAAGGGCGGACGGAACGTGGTGGTGCCGGTCTCCGGGATCGACTGGCCGGTGGCATCGGCCAGCACCGCCAGCGCGGCGGTGTTGGAGTTCTTGCCCTGATCCGGCGCCATGCCCTGCGTCGTGTAGCGCTTCATATGCTCGACGCTGGCAAAGCCTTCCAGCGCGGCTTGTGCGACATCCTTGGTGGTGACATCGTTGGCAAAATCGAGCCAGGCCCGCCCCCTGGCATCGACCGCCCAGAAGGGGGCGATGCCATAGGGCGCATCTTCGGCCGCGGGCGGAGTGACCTCCGGCGCGGCCATATCCATGGCGGCCAGCGCCTCGCCCGCCGCCCGCGCCCCGTCGTCGAGGCACTGGGAGGTCGAAAACCGCCCAGCCGCCGCCCCTGCGGCCGTCAACCCCCGCACCATCCCCTCTCGCGGGACGAAACCGGCGATCCGGTCATCCCATTGGGGCCGGCCGTTCATATGGCAGGCCAGGTGCAGCGTCGGGTTCCAGCCGCCCGAGAGGCCCAGCACATCGGCCTGAACCTCGCTGAGCCCGCCGGCATGGCGCACCTGAACGGTATGCAGCCCCATCCGGCCCCGCGTGCCCACCACCTGCGCGGCGCGGTAGACCGGGAATTCCTCCAGCACGGCCGCCTCGGGGCGCGGGTCGACACAGGCCGCCACCTCGATCCCCGCCGCCGTCAGCGCCCGCGCTGCGGACAGGGCGCTGTCATTGTTGCCGAAAATCACCACCCGCCGCCCCGGCGCCACTCCCCAGCGGTTGACATAGGCCGGGATCGCCCCGGCCAGCATCACCCCCGGCCGGTCATTGCCCGGATGCGCGATCGGCCGTTCCAGAGCGCCCGTGGCCATGACCGCGCGCTTCGCCACGATCCGCCAGAAACACTCGCGCGGCAGGTCGCCCGGGTCGGCCAGATGCAGCCCCACCCGCTCCAGCGCGCCGTAAGTGCCGCCGTCATGGGCGCCGGTGACGGTGGTTCGGGTCATCACCCGCACATTCGGCAGCGCCGCCAGTTCGGCCCGGACGCCCGCCAGCCAGTCCCGCGCCCCCTGCCCGCCGATTTCCGGCAGATCAGCCAGCAGCCGGCCGCCGAGCTGCGTGTCAGCCTCGGCCAGGATCACATCCGCGCCGGCCCGGCCCGCACGCAGCGCCGCCATCAGCCCCGCAGGGCCGGCGCCGATAACCAGAAGGTCGCAGAAGGCATAGGCCTTCTCGTATTCCCCCTCATCCGCCCGGCCCGAAAGACTGCCCAAGCCCGCCGCGCGGCGGATGAGCGGCTCATAGACCCGTTCCCAGAATTGCCGCGGCCACATGAAGGTCTTGTAATAGAACCCCGCGCCCAGAAACGGATGCAGGAAATCATTCACCGCCAGCGCGTCAAAGCTCAGGCCGGGCCAACGGTTCTGGCTGCGCGCCTGCAGGCCGCCGTAAAGCTCCTGCACCGTGGCGCGGACATTCGGCGTCTGCTGCGGGCCCTCGATGACTTCCACCAGCGCATTGGGTTCCTCGGCGCCGGCCGTCATCACCCCGCGCGGGCGGTGATACTTGAAGGACCGCCCCACCACCCGCACCCCGGCAGCCATCAGCGCCGAGGCCAGCGTGTCGCCGGCAAACCCCTCCATGTCCCGCCCGTCAAAGCGAAACCTAAGGGGCCGCGCTCGGTCGATCTCCGCCCCCCGCCCCGGGATACGCCAGCCGCCGCTCATGCCAGCCCCTCGCCGCCCGCAACGGCATGGGTCACGGTGTCGCGCGCCACCACCACCCAGCTGCCGCAGGGGTCGTGATACCACAGATCACGCGTCGGCCCCGCCGGGTTCTCGCGGTTATGCAGATAGTCGTCCCAGGCCTCGGCCCCCGCATCCGGCGCGGGGCGGTGCAGGAAGGTCTCATGCCCGTAATAGGTAAATTCGCGCCGGTCGCGCCAGCCGCAGCAGGGGCAGGGAATGCGCATCGCCTATACCCCCCGGTCAGTGCAGATTGTGCTGGGCACCCGTGCCCTCCTCATCCATCAGGCCGCGCCCGGTGCGGAACCGGTCCAGCCGGAAATGGGCCGCGTCGTGCCAGGGCTGGCCCGTCGCCATCAGATGCGCCATCGACCAGCCGGATGCCGGCACGGCCTTGAACCCCCCGTAATTCCAGCCGCAATTCACGTAAAGCCCCTCAACACCCGTGCGGTCGATGACGGGCGAGCCATCGGGCGACATGTCCATGATCCCGCCCCAACTGCGCAACACCTTCGCCCGCCCGATCATCGGCATCAGCGTCATGCCGGCCTCCATCACATGCTCGACCATCGGCAGATTGCCCCGCGCGGCGTAGGAGGCGTAGAAATCCAGATCGCCGCCGAACACCAGCCCGCCCTTGTCTGACTGGCTGATGTAGAAATGCCCCATACCGAAGCTGACGACGTGGTCCAGCGCCGGCTTCAGCCCCTCGGTGACGAAGGCCTGCAACACATGGCTCTCTATCGGCAGCCGCATACCGGCCATCGCCGCCACCTGGCTGGACCGGCCGGCCACCACAATCCCCACCTTCGGCGCCCAGATCGCCCCGCGTGTGGTCTGCACGCCCTTCACCCGGCCGTCGCGGATGTCGATCCCCGTCACCTCGCAATTCTCGATCAGATCGACACCCCGCGCATCGGCCGCCCGCGCATAGCCCCAGGCCACGGCATCATGGCGCGCGGTGCCCCCGCGCGGATGGTACAGCCCACCGTAGATGGGAAACCGCGCCTGCTCGTAATCCAGCCGGGGCAGCATCCGCCGCACCCCTTCGCGGTCCAGCAGCACGGCATCGTCGCCCTGCGCGCGCATCATGTTGCCGCGCCGGGCGAAGGCATCGCGCTGGCCGTCGGAATGAAAGAGGTTGATCAGCCCGCGCTGCGAATGCATCACGTTGTAGTTCAATTCCCGCTCCATCCCTTCCCACAGCTTCAGCGAGAAGGAATAGAATTCGGAATTGCCCGGCAGAAAATAATTCGCCCGCACGATGGTGGTGTTGCGCCCGATATTGCCGCCGCCCAGCCAGCCCTTTTCCAGCACGGCGACATTGGTCAGGCCATGGTTTCGGGCCAGGTAATAGGCCGTGGCCAGCCCGTGCCCGCCACCCCCGATGATGATGGCATCATAGCCGGGGCGCGGCGCGGGCTTGCGCCATGCCGGCCGCCAGCCGCGATTGCCCCGCAACCCTTCTGCAAGAACCCGAAGCCCCGAATAGCGCATGCCACCCTCGCCTGCCCGTCGCGCCATCAAAACCCCCCGCAGCGCCGTCGGCAAGCCCCGAAAAGCCCCTACCCCCTCTTTGCTCTTCAAATATCCCAGGGGGTGAGCCGCGACAGCGGCGAGGGGGGCAGCGCCCCCCTGCCCCGCGCCCTATTCCGCCGCCTCGGCCGGAAATCGGAACACCGGCTCCATCCCGGCAAGCTGATCGCGCGAGAGATGGCACTTGATCTGATGCCCGCCCTCCAGGTTGACCATCGGCGGCACCTCTTCCTCGCAGCGTTTGCCCGGCACCTGCGCCTTCCACGGGCAGCGGGTCTGGAACGGACAGCCCGAGGGCGGGTTCATCGCCGAGGGAATATCCCCCTCCAGCACAATGCGCCGTTTCGTCACCTTCGTGTCGGCAATCGGCACGGCCGAGAGTAGCGCCTCGGTATAGGGGTGATAGGGCGGTGCGAAGACCTGGTCGGTGGTGCCGATTTCCACCACATGGCCCAGATACATAACCATCACCCGGTCGGACAGGTAGCGCACGATCGATAGGTCATGACTGATGAACAGAAGCGTCGTCTGGTTCTTGCGCTGGATATCCATCAGCAGCTCGGTCACCGCCGCCTGGACCGACACATCCAGCGCCGAGACCGGTTCGTCGGCGATCACCACCTTGGCATCACCGGCAAAGGCGCGCGCGATGCCCACCCGCTGCTTCTGCCCGCCGGAAAGCTGGCGCGGCATCCGGTCGCCGAATTCGCGCGGCAGCTTCACCAGATCCAGCAGTTCCAGCATCCGCTGGCGCCGCTCGGCGTCATTCTTGCCAATGCCGAAAATCTCCAGCGCGCGGATGATCTGCCGGCCCACGGTCATCGACGGATTCAGCGTGTCGAACGGGTTCTGGAACACCATCTGCAGCGTCGAGACGGTATCGGCATTGCGCGCCTGGATCGGCGTCGACTGCACATTCTCGTCGAACAGCCGGATATCGCCGGAGGTCGCGGTCTCCAGTCCCATCAGCACCTTGGCGAAGGTCGACTTGCCGCAGCCCGATTCGCCGACGATAGCCAGCGTCTCGCCCGCCCGCGCCTCGAAGCTCAGCGTCTCGTTCGCCTTCACCACCTTCTTGTTGCCGCCCGAAAACAGGCTGGAGGCCGCGACCTCGTAATACTTGCGCACATCCTCCATGCGCAGCACCACATCGCCGATCTCGGCCTTGGGCCGGCTGGCATCGGCCTTCCACAGCGCCTCCCAGTCGATCTCGGCCGGGCGCAGGCAGCGGGTGTCGTGGCGCTCGTCGCCGGGCACGGGGTGCATGGCGATTTCGGCCGCGTCGCAGCGGCCGGCCTGGAAATAATCGCAGCGCGGGCCGAAATTGCAGCCCTGCGGGCGCTCGTGCGGCAGGGGGAAATTGCCGGGAATGGCGCGCAGGGGGCGCGCGGTCTTGTCCGCGCCAGGCAGCGGGATGGCGCGGAAAAGGGCCTGCGTGTAGGGGTGGCGCATCTTGTTGAACACGTCGTCGATGGCGCCGGTCTCGACCGCCTCGCCGGAATACATCACCGTGATGCGGTTGCAGACCTCGCGCACCAGGCCAAGGTTGTGGCTGATGAACAGCATCGAGGTGCCGGTCTTTTCGGCCAGTTCGTTGACCAGATCGACGATCCCGGCCTCGACCGTCACATCGAGTGCGGTGGTGGGCTCATCGAGGATCAGAAGCGCGGGTTTCGACATCAGCGCCATGGCGATGACGATGCGCTGCTGCTGGCCGCCGGAAAGCTGATGCGGGAAGGCGTCCAGGATGCGGTCGGGGTCTGGCAGACGGACATCGGCGACCAGTTGGCGCGCCAGCGCGCGGGCCTCGCGCGCGCCCATGCCGCGGTGGATCATCGGCACTTCCATCAACTGCCGGCCGACCTTCATGGCCGGGTTAAGGCTGGCCATGGGTTCCTGATAGATCATGGCGATTTCAGAGCCGCGGATGCTGCGCAGGTCCTCCATGCTCATATGGGTCAGGTCGCGGCCCTTGAACTTGATCGAGCCGCTGACGATGCGGCCGTTGACGCCCAGATCGCGCATCACCGCCAGCGCAACGGTGGATTTGCCGCAGCCGGATTCGCCCACCAGCCCCATCGCCTCGCCCGGCAGGACGGTGCAGGAGAAATCCATCACCGCAGGGATTTCGCGCAGGCGGGTGAAGAAGCTGATCGAGAGGTTCTCGATCTCCAGGATGGGCTGCGACGGGTCCCAGTCGGTCATCGGTTGCACCTTTCCGAGATGGCGGAGCCGGGGGTTTCACACCCCCGGACCCCCGTGGGATATTTGAAGAGCAAAGATGGGGTCAGTCTTTCAGGCTTTCCTCGCGCAAGCCGTCGGCAAGCAGGTTGAGGCCCAGGACCAGCGACATCAGCGAGAGCGCCGGGACGAGGGCGAGATGCGGGTGGCTGCGCAGCACCGAGCGGCCGTCGTTGATGGTGGAGCCCCAGTCCGGGCTTTCGGGCGAGACGCCGAGACCGAAGAACCCGAGCGTGCCCAAGAGGATGGTGGTGTAGCCGATGCGCAGGCAGAAATCGACGATCAGCGGCCCGCGCGCATTGGGCAGGATTTCCCACATCATGATGTACCACGGCCCCTCGCCCCGTGTCTGGGCAGCGGCGACATAGTCGCGCGTCTTGATGTCCAGCGTGATGCCGCGCACGATCCGGAAGACGGTGGGCGCGTTGACGAAGACCACCGCAACGAAGACGTTCAGCAGGTTCGGCGACATGCCCCAGAAGCCCAGCGGGTCGGCGTTGAACGCGAGCCCCGAATAGGCCCAGAACCCGAAGGCCAGCACCGCGCCGACATAGAGGGTGCGTTTCCAGGGCTGGGTATGGAAGCGGCTGTTGACCAGCACCATGAAGAACAGGACCGGCACCAGGAACAGGACGCCCGCCATGGACATCGGGATTGCCGTATCCTGGATTTCCGGCGCGACCAGAAGGAAGAAGAGCAGGATCACCGGGAAGGCCAGCACAAGGTTGGCCACGAAGGTCAGCCCCGTATCCAGCCGCCCGCCGATATAGCCCGCAGGCAGGCCGAGCGAGATGCCGATCATGAAGGAGATCATGGCGGCGAAGGGGGCGATCGTCAGCACCTCGCGCGCGCCCATGACCGCGCGGGAAAACACGTCGCGCGCCCGGGTATCGCCGCCCAGCAGGTAGTATTCGTACATCCCCTCGGCCAGCCGGGCCATCGGCGTGCCCGGGGCGGCGTTGCGCATGCCGCGTCCCTGGGAAAGCGGGTTATGGGTAATGATGTAATCGGCAAAGAATGCAGTGAAGAGCCAGAAGGCGACGATGAAGAAGCCCACCATGCCGATGCGCGAATCGAAAAGCTTGCCGTAGAGGCCAAGCTTGCGCTTGAAGGCGATCGACAGCGTGAAGGTGACGATCAGCGCGATCCAGACTGGCATGAACTGCCAGGCCATGCGACCGAGGATCTCGAACCAGCCCAAGGGGTCCATGCGCCGCCCTCCTTACGAGATCCGGATGCGCGGGTTCAGGAAGACATACCCCACGTCCGAAATCAGTTGTGTCAGCAGCACCACCACCACCGCGACCATGGACGCGGCGAGCAGAAGCTCGATATCGTTGTTTACCGCCGCCTCGAACAGCACCCAGCCGAAACCCGGATAGCTGAACAGCACCTCGACGATGACCACCCCGTTCAGGAGCCAGGGGATCTGCAGCATGATCACCGTAAAGGGCGCGATCAGCGCGTTCCTGAGCGCGTGGCGCATGACGATGTTGGGAAAGCTCACCCCCTTCAGCCGGGCGGTGCGGATATATTGCTGGGTCATCACCTCGGTCATCGAGGCGCGGGTGATGCGGGCGACATAGCCCATGCCGTAAAGCGCAATGGTCATCACCGGCAGGGTAAAGTTCCAGAAGGTGATCTGATCAAGCGCCGAGCGTGCGTTGCCCTGGAAGAGCGCGGTATTCTCGGGCAGCCAGCCCCAGCTTGAAAAGAGCGGCGACAGGCCAACGGTTGTGGAGGCCAGCAGCGCGATGAACACCACGCCCGAGACATATTCCGGTGTCGCTGTCGAGGCGATGGCGAAGGTGGAAAGCGATCGGTCGGTGCGCGAGCCCTCTCGCATCCCCGCCAGCACGCCGACGATCAGCGCCATCGGCACCATGACGATCACCACCCACAGCATCAGCCATCCGGTAGCGCCCAGCCTTGCGCCGATGACCTCGGAAACCGGGGCGCGGAAACGGGTCGACTGGCCGAAATAGCCCTGCAGGATACCGCAGCGTGCCGGCGCCATGGCGGGGTCTTCCACGCGCCGCAGGCAGCGGCCTTGCAGGGTGCCGTCTGCCTCCTCCCGGGTCCAGCCCGGCACCACGCCCAGCCATTCACCATAGCGCACCAGCATGGGCGCGTCATAGCCGTTGCGCGCCAGCCAGCTTTGCACCTCTGCATCCGAAATGCGTGAGCCTGCCTGGGTCTTGGCCAGGGTTTCCAGCTTTGCCGGCAGGTTGGTCAGGTAGAAGACCACAAAAGTCAGGCAAAGGGCCGTCAGCAGCATGACGCCGATGCGACGAAGCAGGAAGAACAGCATGGCGTCTCCGGTGGCTGTGTGGCGATGACGCGGCGCGGCAAAAGGCTGCGGCGGGTCAGTCGCCACAGGGGCGGGAAGGCCATGCGCGGGGCCGGGCAGCGCGCTGCCGCCGCCCCCGCGCCGGGGTCATCGGACCCGGATCACGACATCCAGTAGGACTGGTAGCGCACCTCGAAGGTCGGGTGCATCTCGGCCCC
The DNA here is from genome assembly GCA_007120685.1 of Paracoccaceae bacterium. Lineage (GTDB taxonomy): Bacteria > Pseudomonadota > Alphaproteobacteria > Rhodobacterales > Rhodobacteraceae > Pararhodobacter. The sequence continues at coordinate 11,896 of SKNG01000362.1, forward strand.
GTGGACATTGGCGCGCGCGTGCCGGAAGAGCGAGCGCCAGTAGGGCTGGATCAGCACGCCCTCGTCACGCATGATCTGCTGGATCTGCGCCATCACCTCACGCCGCTCATCGGCATCGGGGATGCCGTTGGCCTGGTCCAGCAGACGGTCGAACTCTTCATTGGCAAAGCCCGCCTCGTTCCAGGCCACGCCGGAACGATAGGCGAGGTTCAGCACCTGCACACCCAGCGGGCGCATGTTCCACTCGGTCGAGGAGAACGGATAGTTCAGCCAGTCGTTCCAGAAGGTGGCGCCGGGCAGGATGGTGCGGCGGATGTTGATGCCGGCATCGCGGATTTCGGCCGCCACGGTGTCACAGGTCGCCGCCTGCCAGTTGTCGTCGATCGAGATCAGTTCGAACTCGAAATCGCCCAGGCCCTCGGCCTCGATCATCTCGCGCGCGCGGGCCGGGTTCCATTCCGGCGGATCCAACTCGGCATATTCGGGGTGGATCGGCGCGACATGGTGGTTTTCTGCCACTTCGCCGAGGTCGTTGTAGCCCAGTTCCAGCACCACCTCGTTGTCCACCGCCAGTTGCAGCGCGCGGCGAACGTTGACGTTGTCATAGGGCTCTTGCGTCTGATTGAAGCGTACCGCGATGGTAGAGGCCGTCACCGCCTCGGTCCGGGTCCAGCCGATCCCGTCGAAGATGTCCAGGAAGTCATTGGTGGTCTGGTACAGGATGTCGATCTCGTTCGATTCGGCCGCCGCCACCCAGGCCGAGGGGTCGGTGCCCAGATCGACGAATTCGATACGGTCCAGCCAGGCGCCATTGCCTTCGTTCCACCAGGTATGGTCGGGGTTGCGCTCGATCACCGCGCCGAGGCCCGTCTCATGCCGCACGGGGCGGTAGGGCCCGGTGCCGATGGGGTTTTCCACCGGATCATCGCCGGTAAAGGACGGATGCACCACAGCCGCCGGATAATCGGCCATGCTGACGATGATGGCGATGTCGGGGCTGGACAGATGCAACCGCAGCGTCAGATCGTCGACCATCTCGACCGCGTCTTCCCGCAACTGTCCATCCTCGGAAATCGCCCCGAGGCGCGATGCCATCGAGTTCCCCTCGACCGTGCTGTCGGCCCAGCGGCGGATGTTGTGTGCCACATGCTCTGCCGTCAGGTCGTCGCCATTGTTCCACTTCACGCCCGGGCGCACGCGCAGGGTGTATTCGGTGGCATCGTCGCTGGCCTCCCAGCTTTCCAGCAGCACCGGCACGACCGAGCCGTCACGCTCGTAATGCACCAGGTACTCCAGCCAGCC
>SKNG01000420.1 GCA_007120685.1 Paracoccaceae bacterium
CGTCGTGAAGGAACTCCTGCCGAATGCGACGTTTCGGGTCGAGCTGGAAAACGGCCATGAGATCATCGCGCATACGGCGGGCAAGATGCGCAAGAACCGCATCCGGGTTCTGGCCGGCGACCGGGTCCAGGTGGAAATGACGCCCTATGACCTGACCAAGGGCCGGATCAACTATCGCTTCAAGTGATGCGCCTGATCCTGGGTTCGGCCAGCCCCCGCCGGCTGGACCTGCTGGCGCAGCTAGGCATCACGCCGGATGCCATCTCCCCCGCCGATATTGACGAAACCCCGCGGGCGCGGGAGTTGCCCCGCCCCTATTGCGCACGCATGGCGCTGGAAAAGCTGCGGGCCGTTCCCGCCGGGCCGGATGATCTGGTGCTTTGCGCCGATACCACCGTCTCACTGGGCCGGCGCATCCTGGGCAAGCCGCGCGATGCCGGTGAAGCGGCGGCGTTTCTGCTGAAGCTGGGCGGGCGGCGGCACAGCGTGATTTCCGCCGTGGCGCTGGGCCGTGGGGGGCGGGTCTGGCAGCGCGTCTCGGTCTCGGCCGTGAAGATGAAGCGGCTGTCGGATGCGGAACTGAACGGCTACCTGGACAGCGGCGAATGGCGGGGCAAGGCCGGGGGCTATGCCATCCAGGGCCGGGCTGGTGCCTTCATCCCGTGGATATCGGGGTCCTTCAGCGCCATCATGGGTCTGCCGCTATACGAGACTGCGCAATTGCTGGACGCGGCAGGGGTCCGGCGATGAAGGGCTCGGTGCTGGTGCATGGCGTGAACGACGGCCGCGCACTGGCCGCGCTGATGGTCGATGGCCGGCTGGAAGCGCTGGCACTGGAGGCCGGGGAATTCGGCCCTGGCGCCATCCTGCGCGGCCGGGTGGGGCGGCCGATGAAGGGCATGGGCGGGGTCTTTGTCGAGTTGCCGGATGGCGCGACGGGCTTCCTGCGCCAGCCGAAGGGTCTGGCCCCAGGCCAGCCGGTGCTGGTGCAGGTGACGGCGGTGCCCGAGCCGGGCAAGGCGCTGCCGCTGAGCCTGAAGCTGGTCATCAAGGGCCGCTATGTGATCTTCACCCCGGGCGCGCCGGGGCTGAACATCTCACGCCAGATCAGGGACGAGGCCGAGCGTGCGCGCTTGGCGGCGCTGGTCGAGGCCGAGGGGGTCAAGGGAGACCTGGGCGTGATCATGCGTTCGGCCTGCGAAGGCATCGGCGACGGCGTGATCTCGGACGAACTGGACGAGCTTCACAATTTGGCGGCCGCGATTTCGGCAGACAGCGCGGGGCCGCCCGAATTGCTGCTCGTCGCGCATCCCCCCGGCCATCTGGCCTGGAGCGACTGGCCCTACTGGGATCAGGTGATGGAGGGCGCCGACGCGCTGGAAGCCTCGGGTGCGCTGGATGCCATCGAGGCGCTTCTGTCCCCGCAGGTCCCGCTGGGCGCGGGCGCGTCCATGACCATCGAGCCCACGCGCGCGCTGGTCGCCGTGGACATCAACACCGGCGCCGACACCAGCCCCGCCGCCGGGCTGAAGGCCAATATCGCGGCCATCCACGATCTGCCTCGGCAACTGGCGCTAAGGGGCCTTGGCGGGCAGGTGGTGATGGACATGGCACCCTTCCCGAAGCGCGAGCGGCACATCCTCGATCAGGCGCTGGCCAAGGCGTTTCGTCACCAGTCACAGGCGGTCACGCTGGCCGGCTGGACGCCACTTGGCAATTACGAACTCACCCGGCGGCGCGACGGCGTGCCGCTGGCCGACTGGTGGCGGGGATGAGCGTCATCGGCCTGTCAGCGCAGCGCGGCAAGCATGGTGGCGGCGATGGGTGAACGCCCCGCGCCGCGCGCCGCCCCCCGAAGCGCACCCTGTCCGGTCTGCAGCAAGCCCGTGGTTGCAGCCTATCGCCCCTTCTGTTCACGCCGCTGTGCCGATGTCGATCTGGCGCGCTGGCTGCGGGGCGACTATTGTCTGCCCGGGCGCGATGGCGAGGCTGCTGGCGCGCTGCCGGATACCGACCCCGATAAGGAGCCTGACCGATGACCCCGCGCGTGCTGGCCCTGGTCCTGCTTGTCGCCATGCTGGGTTTTGCCGGCTTCATGGGCTCGGTCGGATTGCTGGTGCGCGAACCGCTTCAGATCCTCGCGCCCCATCAAAGCTTGACGCTGCAAAGCGACACGCTCAGCCCTGCGGTTTCAGTGCGGGTGGCCATCGACGGCAGCTACCGCGTGCGGCTGGAGGTCGATCACTCGGGCCGGACCCGGCCGCCAGAGGTCCTGCTTTCCCCCGCAGGCGCCACGCCGATCGATATTGACTGGCAGGCAGAGAACGGTGCGCGCCTGACCGGCCAAGGGCAGATGAACCGCCCCGGCCGCTGGGAAGTCACGCTCGCCGACGGCAGCACGCGCGAATCACTGCCTTTCGTGGTGCGGGAGTAACGGCGCGATTGGTTCCTATTGCGCGACAATGCCGCCCCGGCATGGGATTGGCCAGATTTCTGCCTTTTTTTTTACCTGTCATCGACTGAATCTTTTGCAAGATTTCTGATATGAACCAGTTACGCCGCGAGAGGACAGAGTCATGGAAGAAGAAGAGCAGCAAACCGGGGGTGGAAGGCTCATTCAGGGCACGCCTGGCGATGACACCCTGCAGGGCACGCCGGGCGACGACACCATTCTGGGCGGCGCGGGTGATGACGAACTGATCGGCGGCGGCGGGAACAACCTGCTGAGGGGCGAGGAAGGCAACGACAATCTGGTCGGCGGCACCGGCAACGACACCATGTTCGGCGGCCCGGGCGACGATGTCTTCATCATCAGCGACGATTTCGGCAATCATCAGATCACTGGCGGCACGGAGGATCAGGTCGATGGCGACCTGATCGCCGCGGCCGGCATGACCCAGGACGTGACGGTGCGCTATACCGGCGACGAAATGGGCACCATCACCCGCGGCGGTGACGAGCCCGAGGCCGAGATCAGCTTCTCGGAAATCGAGCGCGTCATCCTCGGCAACGGCGACGACCTGGTCACGGTCGACACGTCCACCACCGGCCTGGTCAACGGCGGGCCGGGCTTTGACACGCTTGTCCTGCCGGACCCAGAAGACGGCGAGGGCGCGCCGCAGGTCACCGTCACCAACCGCACCCAGAACGACGACGGCACGGTGTCGAAGGACGGTTTCGTGATCTTCGACGACGGCTCGCGGCTGGAATTCAAGAGCTTCGAGGAGATCATCTGCTTCACCCCCGGCACGCTGATCGACACCGCCCGCGGCCGCGTCGCGGTGCAGGATCTGGGCCCCGGCGACCGCGTGCTGACGCGTGACCATGGCTACCAGCCGCTGGTCTGGACCGGCCGGCGCGACCTCGGTGCGGCGGAACTGGCGGCCAATCCGGGGCTTGCCCCGGTGCGCATCGCGGCCGGCGCGCTGGGCCCCAACCTGCCGGCGCGCGACCTGATGGTCTCGCCGCGCCACCGGATGCTGGTAAGCGGAGCGCGGGCGCAGGCGATGTTCGGCGAGCGCGAGCTGCTGGTGGCGGCCTGCGACCTCTTGGGCCTGCCCGGCATCACGCAGGATGCGGCGGCGGCGGTGAGCTATATCCATGTGATGTGCGCGCGCCATGAAATCCTGCGCAGCGAGGGCGCCTGGAGCGAGAGCTTCCAGCCCGCGGCGGGGGTGCTGGACGCGCTGGAAG
>SKNG01000473.1 GCA_007120685.1 Paracoccaceae bacterium
CCGCTGGCCGCGCAACGCGATCTGGCCGCGCTGCGCGGTGACCTGACCTTGAGCGCGGCGCAGCACGCCCGGCTGAGTGCCGATTTGATCGGCCAGGCGCACCGGATCACAGCGGTTTATGCCGGGCTGGGGGTGGGCCTGGGGCTGCTTCATGCCGGGCTGGGCGTGGGATATTCGGTCGCGCCGGGGGTTGCGCTGGGCACAGTGCTTCTGTGGTGCCTGATGGTGCAGACGGGGGCGCTGCTGGTGGGCAACGCCCAGCTATTCGCGGCGCTCGGCGCGCAGGCGACCCGGCCATCGCCCCTGACGCCCGGGCGGCTTTATCCCTTTGTGCGTGCGGCGCTGCGGCCGATGCTGCTGATCATGAGCCTGCTGGCGGCCTATCCGCTGATGCTGCTGGCCCAGCCGGGCTGGCAATTTGATACGCTGGTCGGGCCGCTGGCGACGATCGGGCTGGCGCTGGCCGCGGTCTGGTTCCCGCTGCGCGGTCTGGCGGCGGGCATGGCGCAGGCGCGGGAAGAGGCGCTGGCGCGGGTCGATGCGGCGTTGGAGAAGGCCTGGCGCGGGCTGGAGAGCGATGCGGGCGGCGCCGAACGGCTGGAAGCGCTGCTGACGCTGCGGGAACGATTGCGCCGCGCGCCCAGCCTGCCGCTGGCGGTGCCCGGCGCGGCGCGGGTGCTGCTGTATCTGGCGCTGCCGCTGGCGACATGGTCGGGCAAGGGGTTTGGCGAAGCGGTGTTGAACCGGCTGTTCGGCGGCTGAGCCGAGAGCGGACCAAATGCCTTGAAACAAGGCATTTGCAAGCGATTTACATAAATCGCTTGGTCCCGGCGGCAGCGCCCCGCCCGGTTTCACGAACAGCGCCCCGCGGGTGCGCGGCCGCAAGCATTGCCTCCGCCGGGCACATCGCCGGGCTCAACCGTCGCCTTCGCCCAGGACCGGCGCCGGCAGCGGCGAGGCCAGGCGCACGCCGTCGAGCACGAACGGCGAGCGCACGCCGCGATGCGCGCCGAGATCAAGCTCCATCTCGCGCGCGCGCACCTGCGGATCGGCAAAGACCTCGTCCATAGTGTTGATCGGTCCCGCCGGCACACCCTCGGCCTCGCAGGCAGCGAGCAGCGCGGCCTTTTCCCAGCCCAGCGTCGCCGTTTCCAGTGCCGCCGACAGCGCCGGGCGGCGGGTGACGCGGTCGGCATTGCGCAGATAATCCGGATGTTCGGCCAGATCGTCCAGCCCCAGTATACGGCACAGGCGCCGGTATTGCGCGTCATTGCCTGTGGCGATGATGATATGGCCATCGGCGCAGCCAAAGACCTGATAGGGCGCCAGATTGGGGTGCACATTGCCGGTCCGCCCCGGCGGCGTGCCGGTGGCGAGGTAATTCATCGCCTGGTTGCCCATGATCGCCACCGCCGAATCCAGAAGGCTCATGTCCACATGCGCACCTTTCCCGGTCTGGCTGCGGCGGTGCAGCGCGGCAAGAACGGCGGTGGTGGCATAGATGCCGGTGACCAGGTCGGTTACCGCCACCCCGGCGCGGTGCGGCTGGCCGTCTTCAGGCCCGGTGATCGACATCAGCCCGGACATGCCCTGGATGATGTAGTCATAGCCCGCGCGCGGCGCATAGGGCCCGTCCTGGCCGAAACCGGTGATCGAGCAATAGATCAGCCCGGGATTGAGGGCCGAGAGGCTGGCATAATCCAGCCCGTATTTCGCCAGCCCCCCAAGCTTGAAATTCTCGACCAGGATATCGGCATCGGCGACCAGGGCGCGCACCTTCTCCTGCCCCTCGGGCGTGCGGAAATCGGCCACCACAGAGCGTTTGCCGCGGTTGGCCGCATGGAAATAGGCCGCCACCTTCGCGCCCTCGCGGTCGATGAAGGGCGGGCCCCAGCGGCGGGTGTCGTCGCCTTCGGGCGCCTCTACCTTGATCACCTCGGCACCCAGATCGGCCAGCGTCTGCCCGGCCCAGGGGCCGGCGAGGATACGCGCCAGTTCGATCACGCGCAGGCCGGCCAGCGGCCCGGCTGCCGGTGCGGCGCTCATTCCGCCGCCGCGGCGATGGCGGCCGAGAAGTCTGAAAAGCTCATGTTCCCGTGCAACTCGCCATTGATGACGAAGCTGGGGGTCGAGCGGATGCCGTAGGTCTCGGCATTGGCGCGATAGACTTCCATCAGCGCCGTGGCCATGTCACGGTCGGAAAGGCACGCATCCAATTGTTCGTTGTCCAGCCCGGCGCGGCGCCCGATGCGGCGCAGTTCCTCGGCCACCTGGGCGCCATCAGTGGACCCGGCCCAGCGGCGCTGATCCTGATACAGCATCTCGACGATGCCGTGATAGCGTTCCGGCCCGCCGCAGCGCGCCACCAGCGCCGCCCACAGGCCATAGGCATCAAAGAAGACCTCGCGCTTGATGAAATGCACCTGGCCGGTATCGACGTAGGTTTCCATGATCTGCCGGAAGACACCCTCGTTGAAGGTGGCGCAATGCGGACAGGTGAAAGAGGAATACTCAACCACCGTGACCGGCGCCTCCGGGTCGCCCAGCGCCATCTCGACGACGCGGCTGGTATCGACGGCGCTGGCATCTGAATTGGCGTCGGAATTGGCCCCGGCCTCGTCGGTCTGGTCCAGCATGGCCGCCTCGGCAGGATTATCGGCCGAGTTGGTGGTCACCGGTGTCAGCGGGTCGCGGCCCATATAGAACAACGCCCCGCCCAGCACGAGTACGGCCAGACCGGCGATCAGCAGAAGATTTCTGGTCATTCAGCTTATTCCTTTCGGTGCGGGCGGGTCACTGGCGCGGAGGTTTTTCCGCCGCGCCCTTCTGCCTGCCCTGCAGATTGTCCGCAAGCCTTTGCAGCGCGGCGCGCAGGTCCTGATCGGCCACGCCTTCGGTCAGGCCAGACAGGACGGAGCGCGCCTTGCGCAGGGCTTGCGGCGAGGGAGGGGCGATGTTCGGCGCCTCCGGGGCGGCATGGGCAAACCCCGCCTGCGCCTCGGCCAGGCCCGGCGGGGCCGAGGCGATGGCGCCCGAGGTCTGGGTGATCCGGATGCGCGCGATGGCGGCATAGCCATAGGCGGCGTTGATACGCTCGCGCAGGGCGGGCAGTTGCATCTGCACCAGTGGCGCCGCCGCGCCAGAGGCCAGAACGGTCAGCGTCGCACCGAACCCGCCCTCGGCATAGCTGACCTTCACCGGACGGCAGAGCGCGGCCAGGTCCGCCCCGGCGATCTCGGCCCAATGGGTCAGCACCTTGGAGGTGGCGAAGCCGCGCGATTCGCCAGCCTTGCGGATAGGCTCGCGCAGCAGGCCGGCGGCGGGTTCAAAACCGCGCATTCGCCTGATGGGCGGGGGTTTCCTGGCGCCCTTGACGGAGGGGCGTTTGCTGCCGGTTCTGGTCATCGTTCCTCGCAGGGCCTTGGGTTGCGGGCACGGGGCACGGGCGGGGCCGGCGGCAGGCTGGTCTGTGCCGCTGGCAACGCTATTCTACCCGCTGTGGCGCGCGGCGCCAGTGTTCAGCGGAAACGGCGGCTAAAGAATGCGTGACAGTTCCGACATCCCCGGGGCAGGGCAGGTGGCGGCAAGGGCGGCGCCGGCGCTGCTGGCCTGGTATGACCGCGCCGCGCGTGACCTGCCCTGGCGGGTGGGGCCGGCGGCGCGGGCGGCGGGGCAGCGGCC
>SKNG01000068.1 GCA_007120685.1 Paracoccaceae bacterium
GGCCAGCCCTGGGCGCTTTGCCCGCGCTCGATCCTGAAGGCGGCGCTGGCGCGGCTGGAACGGGTGGCGGGCCTGTCGCTGATGGCCAGTTTCGAGCATGAGTTCCAGTTCCGCGATGGCATGCTGGGCCAGGGCACGGGCTACGCGCTGCAGGGGTTCCGACCCAACCGGGTGTTTGCCGAACGGCTGGTGGGGGCGATGCGCGCCGCCGGGCTGGAGCCGGACACGATCATGAAGGAATACGGGCAGAACCAGTTCGAGGTCACCATGGACCCCGCGCGCGGCGTCAGCGCTGCCGATCACGCGGTGATCCTGCGCCAGCTGGTCTATGCGGTGGCCGAAAGCTGCGGCCATGCCGCCACCTTCACGCCGCTGCAGGACCCGGCGGGCATCGGCAACGGGGTGCATGTGCATTTCAGCCTGATCGACACCGCCGGGGCACCGGCAACCTATGACCCACAGGGCCGCCACCGGATGACCCCCGCCGCTTCGGCCTTCGCTGCCGGGATCCTCGCCCATGTCGATGCGATCATGGCGCTGGTGGCGCCCAGCGTGGTCTCTTACGGGCGGCTGACCCCGCATCGCTGGAGCGCGGCCTTCAACAACCTCGGGCTGCAGGACCGCGAGGCGACGCTGCGCATCTGCCCGGTTTCGGCCCTGTCCGACATCGACATCGCGCGCCAGTTCAACCTGGAATTCCGCGCCGCCGATGCCACCGCCAGCCCCTATCTGCAACTCGCCGCCCTGGTCCATGCCGGCTGCCAGGGCATCGAGGACGGGCTGGAGGCGCCCGACACCACCGAGGAAGACCTCGCCACCCTGACGCCAGAGGCGCTGGCGGCGCGCGGGCTGCGGCGGCTGCCCACCAGCCTGGAACAGGCGCTGGAGGTCTTCGCCGCCAGCGAGCAGGTGCGCGGCTGGTTCGGCGAGGAATTCGTCACCGTCTACCGCGCGCACAAGCAGGGCGAGATGGATTTCGTCGCCAGCATGACGCCAGAGGCGCTTCACGGTGCTTATGCTCGGGTCTACTGAGCCCCTTTCCTTGCGTCGCGCTGTGCTTGCCCGGGTGATCCGCCACTGACACCGTTTCCAGCCGATCGCGTCGGCCGGCGCGGGGTGACGCGCCTTCGAAGGCGCGTGCAAACGGGCTTTCCAAAGCCCGTTTTCCGTCGGTGCCCCCGCGTCCCGAGCCAATCAACCCGGTTTCGTATGACAGCCGGCGATTTGCCCTTCGGCATCGTGACCGGGTGACCCGGCACATGCTGTCGCGGACAGCGGGTCGACCATGTTGCCCGGCCGCATGGCGGTCACCCCCGCAGCCGGCGCCGATTTGGCCAGCCTTCGGCACGCGGCGGCGCAGGGTTGACCCGCAAACTTGTCATTGACTTGTATTGAATTGACCTGCTCTGCTGCAACCATGGCTATCGATGTGCAGAGCGGAAAGCCGGACACATGCGCGGCAGCGTCACCGGGGACTGCCCCTGACGCCGGCGCGCCTGCCCGGCCGCGCGCCGCGGCCCGCTACCGCCGTTCGGTTCCGCTCTATCTGCAGATCGCGCAAACGCTGGCTGACCAGATCACCCAGGGCCTGCAGCCGCCCGGCCTGCCGCTGCCATCGGAGCATCAGTTGACGTCGCTCTTCGGGGTCAGCCGGGTCACGGTCCGGGCGGCCCTGGCGGAACTCAGCCGGCGGGGCATGATCGAGCGTCGTCACGGCGCGGGCAGCTTCGTGCGGGCCAGCAGCATCCGGCGCGAAATGGGCGCCCTGATCGATTTCCGCACCGAAGCCGCGCGCCATGGGCGGGTTGCCAGCACCCGCCTGCTGACGCTGACCCGCCGCGCCCCGGCGATTGGCGAGCGGATCCGCTTCGGCCTGCCCGCACCCCCACAGATATGGGAGGCACTGCGCCTGAAGCTCCTCAACGGCGTCCCGGCCATGCTGCAAAGGACCGTCCTGCCGGAAACGGCGCTTGGCGCCGATGCGGCGGAGGCGCTGCGCAGCGGTTCGCTTTATGCCTATCTCGGACAGCGCGGCCTGCGGCCGGCAACCGCCGAGGATGTGGTCGAGGCGGTGGCGCTGGAGGCCGCCGCCGCGGCGCATCTGAAACTGCCCCCCGGCTCGCCCGTCTTTCGTTTTTTGCGGCTGGGCCGTTTGGCCGATGGCAAGGCCATCGAACTGACCGAAAGCCTGATCCGGTCGGACTCCTACAAGCTGGTGTTCAATCCGCGGCTGGGGGGCCAGGCATGACCGAGGTGATGTTGGCCGTCGATCTGGGCACCGGCTCGATCCGCGCGGCAGCGATCACGGCCCGGGGCGAGACGGTCTGCGCGGCGCAAGAACCCCTGTCCGTCGCCGAGCCCTTTCCAGGCTGGGCCGAAATCGACCCCGCCCTGTGGTGGCAGGGCCTGCGCACCACCATCGGCGCGGTGCTGGACCGGCTGGCGCCAGAGCAGCGGCCGGCAGCGCTGTGCATCGGCGGCGTCACCCGCTCGCAGGTGCTGCTTGATGCCGAAGACCGCCTGTTGCGCCCGGCGATCCTGTTCCGCGACCGCCGGGCAGAGCATGTCGCCGCCCGTATCGCCGCGGAGCTTCCGACAGAAAACCCGGCCGAGGCGATTTCGGCCTTTCATCCCTTCGCCCGTCTCGCCTGGCTGATGACCCACGAAGCCGATGTCTTCGACCGCTGCGCCACGCTGCTGGAGCCGAAGGACTACCTGAACTGGCGCCTGACCGGGATCAAGGCCGCGGATGGCGTGACCTACTCGCGTTTCGATGCCTTTACGCAGCGCGGCCAGCCCAGACCGGACTGGCTGCGGCGGATCATGAAACTGGTGTCACCGCCCCTGCTGATGCCGTGGCAGGACCTGGGCACCGTATCCTGCCCCGAGCCCCCCTTTGACCGGCTGCGCGGCCTGCCGGTGATGGCCGGCGCCATGGATACCTGGGCCACGGCCGCCGGGGCCGGGGCGGTGGCGCCCGGTCAGGGCTATGATGTCGCCGGCACGTCCGAGGCCGTGGGCCTGGTCACCGCCAGCCGGCTGGGCGTGTCCGGCCTGGTATCGGTGCGCTGGGGCGAGGCGGTCTATCAGCTTGGCGGCCCCACCCAGATCGGCGCCGATGCCGCCGCCTGGGCGCATGCGAATTTCCGCCTGCGCGGCAGCCTGGCGGCGGCGATCGAGCGTGCCGGCGCGCGCATCCCGAACGAGGAACTGCCGCTTTTCCTGCCCTATCTGCAGGGCGAACGGGCGCCGGTCTGGCGGTCCGACCTGCGCGGCGCCTTCTGGGGCCTTGGCCGCGGTCTGGATGCCGAGGGTTTGCTGTGGTCGACCATGGAAGGGGTGGCCCATTCGGTGCGCGACATCCTGGACACCGCGCGCGCCGCCACGGGCGAGCATCTGGACGAGATCCGCATCTGCGGCGGCGGTGCGCAAAGCGACGGCTGGTGCCAGTTGAAGGCCGATGTCTGCGGCACGCCGGTGGTGCGCACGGTGCCGAAGGAAACCGGGCTGATCGGCGCGGCGCTCTGCGCGGCGGTGGGGCTGGGCCACCACGCGGATCTGAACGCCGCTGCCGGGGCGATGTGCCGGATCGACCGGGTGTTCGAACCCTCCGAGCCCCTGCGCGCCTTCTTCGAACGCCGGGTGCGGCGGTATCGGAAACTCAAGCAGTTCGCCCTGGCCCTTGCCGACCAGCCCGCGCTGCAGGTGGTCGAGGACGCGCCCGGCAGCAGGCACAGCAGGGAGGCCACCTGATGAAGCCTGCCCTGCGGCGCGGATCACGCCAGGATCGATGGCCGGCCCCACCGTGCCGCAACGCGCAAACGGCGCAGGCAGGCGGTTCATGGCCTGCGCGCCGGATTGTCACCACGAAAAAGCAACAGGGAGAGGAGGATGATGGCATGACGGAAAGAACAGGACGCCTCAGGAAGGCGGCCGCGCTGGTGCTGGGCGCCACGCTGGCCTTGGGGATCACGGCGCCCGCCGCGCTGGCCGAGCGTTTGGTGATCGTGATGGATCCGCCCTCGGCCGAAACCAACCGATTCTGGGAAACCAGCGGCGATCTGGCCCTTGGCCCGGCGATGCAGACGCTGGTCGGCAACGACCCCCGGACGGGAGAGTTCGACAACAGCGGGCTGGCCGAAAGCTGGGAACATAACGAGGATTTCACCCGCTGGACCTTCCGGCTGCACCCCGAGGCCCGTTTCCACCAGGACTGGGGCCCGGTGACCACCGCGGATGTCGTGCACAGCTATGATCTGCACACCGGCGAGGACTCGATCCTGACCGGCATCAACCTGCTGCGCGGTGCTGAACTGGAGGTGCAGGACGAGCACACCATCACCTTCGTGCTGCCAGAGCCGCGGCCGAATTTCCTGTTCGCGCATGGCGGCCGGGGGATCATGGTGATCTATTCGAAGGCCCAGTACGAGGCCGAGGGCATCGAAGGCTATGACCGCCGCCCCGCCGGCACCGGGCATTTCGAGTTCGCCTCGCGCAGCATCGGCGAGGGCGTGGTGTTCAGCGCCGTCTCCGACCACTGGTCCGGCACCGATGCGACGGTCAGCGAACTGGCGATCCGCTACGTCAGCGAGCCGTCGACGAAGCTGGCCATGCTGCGCGCCCGCGAGGCGCAGATCGTCGCGCTGCCGCGCGAGTTGCAGCCCGAGGCGGTTGACGCCGGTTTCGCCATCGTCAGCTCGACCAACCCGGCGATGCAGACGGCCTTCATGTTCAACAACCTCTATCCGCCCGATGTCGATGGCCACAACCCGGACCTGCCCTGGCTGGACGTGCGGATCCGCGAGGCGATCAACCGCTCCATCGACCGCGAGGTGCTGATGGAGGTTCTCTACGACGGGCGCGCCGATACGCTGGTGCGGTTCATGATGGACCCGCTGAACGAGGGCTACGCGCCGGAGCTGGCCGAACGCTTCGAGGCCGCCTATGGCTACGACCCAGACCGCGCCCGCGCCCTGCTGGCCGAGGCCGGCTATCCCGATGCCTTTGCCGATCCGGTGATCCCGATCGTGTCGACCACCCTGGGCGGCAACCCGGAGTTTCCGGTGATGGCCGAACTTCTGCAGGTGTTCATGGACGAGGTCGGCCTGCAGACCGAATTGCGGGAAATGGACTGGGGCACCCTGGGCGGCATGGCCCGGGCGCGCACGGCCTATGTGCTGCGCCCGATGCGCAACGCCCCGATCCGCCCGACCGAGGTGGGGCTGCGGGTCTTCTTCTCGTCGCACGGCCGGCCGATCAATTTCTACGAGCACGAGACGGTCGAGGCGCTGCTGGCCGAGATGGCGACGACCATCGACGCGCAAGCCCGCGACGAACTGGGCCGCGCCGCCTTCACGCATCTGTTCGAGGACTATTCCGACATCCCCATCGCCGCCGTGGCCTATGAGATCGCGGTAGATCCGGACCGGGTGGCGGGCTGGGATTTCCCGGGCGCCACCGCCATCGGGCTCAGCCACTGGCATCTGATCGACCTCGTGGAATGAACCGAGGCGCTGCCCTGTCTTGCCGGTTCTGCCGGGTGCCGGCCGCAACAGCGGCCGGCACCTGCGCGGAACGTGGCCGGGACGGCCGCGCGCGCGCTGCGCCGGGCCTGGGGCTGATGCCGGCATGATACGGTTTGCCTTGTCGCGGCTGGCGCAGGTCCTGTTCACGATCTGGGCGATAACGGTGCTGGTGTTCGCGCTCTCGCACGCTACCGGCAGCCCGCTGGACACGTTGCTGCCCGACGATGCCACCCCGGAACAGATTGCCGCCCTCACCAGCCGGCTGGGCCTCGATCAGCCCTATCACATCCAGTATCTGCGTTTCCTCGGCTCGGCGCTGCAGGGCGATTTCGGCGACTCGCTGCGCTGGCGCGGCGAGCCGGCGCTGGGGCTGGTGCTGGACCGGCTGCCGGCCACGCTCAGCCTGGGCGGGCTGGCGGTGCTGATCAGCCTGGCGGTGGCGCTGCCGCTGGGCGTGGTGGCGGCGACGCGGAAGGACAGCTGGATCGACCTGCTGGCCCGCGCCATCGCGCTGCTGGGCCAGGCGATTCCCGCCTTCTGGCTGGGCATCGTGCTGATCTGGGTCTTCGCCGTCTGGCTGCAATGGCTGCCGACATCGGGGCAGGGGGGCTTGCGCCACATGATCCTGCCCGCCATCGCCATCGCCTGGTTCCAGATCGCCGCGCTGGTCCGGCTGACCCGCTCGGCGATGCTGGATGTGCTGGACACCGAATATGTGAAACTCGCCCGGATCAAGGGGCTGGCGGAATCCCGGGTGGTCTGGAAACACGCCTTCGTCAACGCCGCCAGCGTGCCGCTGACCTATTTCGGCATCCTCGCCGGGTCGGTGCTGACCGGGTCGATCGTGGTGGAGACGGTGTTTTCCTGGCCAGGCACCGGCTGGCTGGCCATCGAGGCGATCCGGGGGCGGGATTTCCCGGTCATTCAGGCGGTGGTGCTGTTCTTCGCCGTGATCTTCCTGGCGGCGAATTATCTGGTCGATCTCCTCTATGCCTGGCTCGATCCAAGGGTGCGCCATGGCTAGCATCGCGCCGCCCCTTGCCCCCCGAAAGGCCCGCCGCGCGGCCAGACGCCGCCGCCCGCCGATCATCCCGCTGGCGCTGTTGCTGGTGGTGCTGATCGTGCCGGCGCTGGCCGCCGATCTGATCGCCCCGCATGACCCCTATCAAAGCCACCTGCGCAACCGGCTTCAGCCGCCGGCCTTCTGGGGCGGCAGCTGGGAATTTCCGCTGGGCACCGACCGGCTGGGCCGCTGCATGCTCAGCCGCATCCTGCACGGCGCCTGGTATGCGCTGTCGATCTCCATGGTCGGCATCGCCATCGGGGCGGCGCTGGGCTCGGCCATGGGGTTGATCGCGGGCTATGCGCGCGGGCTGACCGATGTGGTGCTGATGCGCCTTGCCGATATCAGCTTCGCCCTGCCCGCCGTGCTGCTGGTGCTGGCGCTGGGCGTGGCCTGGGGGCCCAGCCTTCAGGCGGTGCTGATCGTCGTGGCCTTCGTGCTCTGGGCGCAATTCGCCCGGCAGGTGCGCGGCGAGGTGCTGTCGCTGCGCGAGCGCGATTTTGTCGCCCGCGCCCGGGTGGCCGGCGCCGGGCATCTGCGCATCCTGCTGCGCCATATCCTGCCCAATGTCTTCAACACCATCGTGGTGATGGCGACGCTGCAGATCGGGGTGATCATCATCCTGGAGGCGACGCTTAGCTTTCTGGGCATCGGCATTCCGCGCCCGGCACCCACCTGGGGGCTGCTGATTGCCGATGGGCGGCAGTTCATCACCTCGGCCTGGTGGATTTCGTTCTTTCCAGGTCTGGCGATCCTGCTGGTCGTCCTGTCGATCAACCTGCTGGGCGACTGGCTGCGCGACCGGCTGGACCCCCGCCTGCGGCAGATCTGACATGGCAGCGGGCGGGGACAGCACGGTTCTGAAGGTCAGGGGCCTGCGCGTGGAAATCGCCAGTGCCGCCGGGGTTATCCATCCGGTCGATGACATCAGCCTGGATCTGCGGGCGGGCGAGACGCTGGGCCTGGTGGGGGAATCCGGCAGCGGCAAGTCGATGACCGGCCTGGCGCTGCTGCGCCTGTTGCCGCGGCCGGCGGCGCGCATCGTGGCTGGCCGGATCGAGCTTGACGGCACCGATCTGGTGCCCCTGTCCGAGGGCGCCATGCGCCGTATCCGCGGCCGCCGGATCGCGATGATCCTGCAGGATCCGCAGGCATCGCTGAACCCGGCCTTCACCATCGGCAACCAGCTTTTCGAGGCCCTGCGCGCCGGGGACCGAAGCCCCCGCCAGGGGCTGCGCGCCCGTGCGGCCGGCCTGCTGCGCCTGCTCGGCTTGCCGGCGCCCGAGGAACGGCTGCAGGCCTATCCGCACCAGTTGAGCGGCGGCATGCGCCAGCGGGTGGTCGGTGCCATCGCGCTTGCCTCCGACCCGCAGGTCATCGTCGCCGACGAGCCGACGACGGCACTGGATCTGACGATCCAGGCGCAATATCTGGCGCTGCTGGAGGATATCCAGAAACGCACCGGCGTGGCGATCCTGTTCATCACCCATGATTTCGGCGTCGTCGCCCGGCTGTGCCACCGGGTGGCAGTGATGTATGCCGGGCGCATCGTCGAACAGGGCGATGTGCGCGACATCTTCGACCGCCCCTCCCACCCCTATACCGCCGCGCTGATCCGCTCGGTGCCCAGCCTGACGGCGCGCGCGGCGCGGTTGCCGGCGATCGCGGGCCAGCCGCCGCCCCTGTCCGCCCTGCCCGCCGGGTGCAGCTTCGCGCCGCGCTGCGCGCATGCGCAGCCGCGGTGTTTGGCGCAGGCGCCGCCGGAACTGCCGGGCCGGGGCGGGGCCGAGAACAGGCATGTCGCGCGCTGCTGGCGGCTAGAGGATCCGTCATGGACCCCGGACTGACCCCGCCGCGCGACCAGGCGGCGCTGCAGTTGCGGGCCGAGCGGCTGACGCGCCATTTCACCTTTGGGGGCGGGCTGATGGCGCGCGGCGCCGGGACGGTGCGCGCGCTGAGCGAGGTGGATTTCGAGCTGACAGCCGGGCAGACGCTGGCCATCGTCGGTGAATCCGGCTGCGGCAAGAGCACGCTGGCCCGGCTGGTGCTGAACCTGGACCGGCCCACGGCGGGGCGCGTGCTGCTGAACGGTGAGGATATCCATGCCGCCAGGGGGCGCGCGCTGCGCCGGTTTCGCCGGCAGGTGCAGGCGGTGTTCCAGGACCCCTGGGCATCGCTGAACCCGCGCATGCGCGTGCGGGATCTGGTGGCCGAGCCGCTGGACATGCAGCACCGGCTGCCGCGTTCCGAACGCGAAGAGCGCGTGGCCCAGGTGCTGCAACGGGTAGGGATCGACCCGGCGCGCATGCATGCCTATCCGCATGAATTCTCTGGCGGGCAGCGTCAGCGCATCGCCATCGCCTCGGCGCTGATCTCGGACCCGAAGCTGATCGTGCTGGACGAGCCGGTCTCGGCGCTGGATGTCTCGATCCGCTCGCAGGTCATGAACCTGTTCAGGGACCTGCAGGAAGAGCGCGGCATCGCCTTTCTGCTCATCGCCCATGATCTGGCGACCACGGCCTTTCTCGCGCACCGCATCGCGGTGATGTATCTGGGCCGGATTGTCGAACTGGGCCCGACCGAACAGATGGTCGCCGCCCCGGCGCATCCCTACACGCGCAGCCTGTTCGGGGCCGCCCTGCCCGCGCATCCCGATGCGGGGCCGGGCGCGCCACCGCTTTCGGGCGAGATCCCCTCGCCGCTTGCCCAGCCGCCCGGCTGCGCCTTTCACACGCGCTGCCCGGCCCGAATCGGCCCCGTTTGCGACACCCAGCGCCCCGTGCCCACAAAGGTCGGCGCGGGATGGTCGGTCGAATGCCACCTGCATGCCGGCACGGAACCCTGAGGCGCGCGGTCAGGCCACGCCGGGCGGCGCTGCGATATCGCAGAGCGATGCCATATGCCAGGCAAAGCACTGGTTGGAACTTAGCAGCGGCACGCCCAGTTCCTGCGAGAGCGGCCCCAGAATATCGAGCGTCCGCAGATTGGTGCAGGACAGGAAGATACCCTCAAGCGCGGCACGGCGGGCAAGCGCGCGGGCGGCCTCGGCGATGGACGCGGGGGCGATGCGGGCGACCCGGGCCTCGACTTCCTCGCCAAAGGACAGCGTATCGGGCACGGCGATCCCGGCACGCTCGAACGCCGCGCGGATCGGCTCGGCCACCGAGGCGATATAGGGCGACACGATGCCGATCCGGCCCAGCCCCAGCGCGCGGCACCGCGCCAGGGCCGCTGTCAGCGGGTCGGTGACGGCGCCTGTGGCGACATGGTCACTGACCAGCCCGCGCACCCGTTGGGCACCGATCAGCGTCGTCCCCGAGGTGCAGGCATAGCCCACGACATCCAGCGGAGCGGGCAACAGGCCGGCAGCGGCGGGCAGTGCGGCTTCCATCCGGGCGATGCTGTCCGGCGTCAGTTCGGCGCCCGATGGCACGCGGCTGACATGCAGCCTCGCGCGGTCCGGCCCGAACAGGCGGCGGAAATCCTGCTCGATGGTTTCATCGACCTGCAGCACGATAAGCCCCAGACGCGGCAGGGTGTCTTCCTGCAGCTGATAGGGAAAGCCGCTCATGCCCTGATCTCCGGCAGATCGGCAGGCGCGCGGGGCGACAGCAGTTCCGCGCCATGCTCACGCAGCACGATGTTTTCCTCATGCACGATGATCCGCCCCGCGCCCGTCATACAACCCGGCTCCAGCGTCAGCACCATGCCCGCGCGCAGCACGGTATCATCCAGCGGCGTGAACGAGGGCCATTCGGTCAGCGTGACCCCCAGCCCGTGCCCCAGCCTGCCGCCCGAGGGCGTGGCGCCCTGTTTCCGCAGTCTGGCGCAGAGCAATTGATGCACGTCGCGGGCGCGCATGCCGGGGCACAGGGCGGCGAGCGTATCCTCGGTTGCCTGCCAGAGCGCGGCATGGGCGCGGCGGGCGGTGTCGGACGCCGGCCCGATGGCGAAGTTGCGGTCGAAATCGCAGAAATAGCCCTGTTTCACCGCGCCCGTGTCCAGCATCAGCACATCGCCGCGCCGCAGGGGCCGCGGGCCGGCGGGCGAGATGACATCACCATAGCCATCCGGCCCCGCACCGCCGGCGACATAGCTGACCCAATCCGCCCCCTCGGCCAGAAGCGCGATCTGGAAATCGCCGAAGACATCGGCCAGCGGTCGCGCTTCGGCCGCGAATTCCGGCACACGGTCGAAGGCGCGGCCCGCGATGGCGCAGATGTCACGGATGCAGGCGATCTCGGCTTCGGATTTCACCTCGCGCACGCGTCGGATGCAGTCGGTCGCATCGACCAGGCGGCGCGGCGCCAGCCGGTCGCGCAGCGCCTCGTAATCCGCCAGCGGCATGCGCAGATGCGTCTCTGCCCCCATCGGCAGGCCGATACTGCCCGGTGTGGGCACCGCTTCGGCCAGGGCCTCGGCCAGCAGGCCGATGCCATCGTCGCGCGGGTCAGGCGCGTCCCATGTGCGGATATCGCGCAGCCAGGTCCGGCGCATCAGATCCGCCCCGATGGAGGGGATCACCGCAACGGGGTCGCCCATTTGCGGCACCACCACGAACCAGGGCCGCGCGGGGCTTTCCCAGAACCGGGTCAGAAAGCCGGTGGCGTAGAAGACATCGGCTGGCGTGGTCAGCAAGAGCGCGGCCAGCCCCTGCGCGGCCATGCCCGCCTGCAGCCGCGCCACGCGGCCCTGATATTCCTCTGCCGGGAAGATCGGCGCGCCGTCAGCCATCCTCCGGCCCTTCGCTGAGAATGGCCATCACGCGGGCCTCGCGCGGCAGATCCAGCCCCGCCAGCAGCGCGGCAACCCCCGCCGCGCCGGATGGGGTGGTGGGCAGGCCATGCGCGGCCAGCAGATCGACCGCGCGCTGCGCCTCGGCCTCGGAAACGGTGACGAAGGCATCGGCATCGCGCGCCAGACCGTTCAGCGCGATCATCGAGGGCGTCTTGCAGTCCAGCCGCCCCATGCAGGACACCGGCCCCCTGGTCTGCGTCAGCCGGCCCGCGGCAATGCTGTCGATCAGGGCCGGGGCGGCTTCGGGCTCGACCACGACGATCTGCGGGCCGTCGCCCCAGACCCGGCGCGCATGGGCCGCCACTGCCGCCGCCAGACCGCCGACCCCGGCCTGAAGCAGGATATGGCTGGGGGGCCGGTCGATCTGGGCCGCAGCCTCGGCGGCGAGTTGCAGATAGCCTTCCATCACGCCCAGGGGCAGTTCGGTGTAGCCAGGCCAGGAACAGTCCGACAGAAGCGTCCAGCCCTTGTCCCTGGCGGCGCTGGCGGCGGCCTGCATGCTGGCCTCGTAATCGGCGCCGGCGCGCATCACCTCGGCCCCCTTTGCCCGCAGGCGGGCGGCAAAGGCGTCGGGCACGGTCTGCGCCAGAACGATCACTGCGCGGGCGCCGAAAAGCCGCGCGCCGGCGGCCACGGACAGCCCGTGATTGCCCGCGCTGGCGGTCACATAGACCCGGCCGCGCAGCGCCTGGCGCAGGTCAGGGGCCTGTGTCGCCGCTGCCTCGCGCGCGATGGCGTGGGCGGCGCCGAGCGCCTTGAAACTGCCCAGCCCCATACGCGCGCGTTCATCCTTCAGCCAAAGCTGGCCAACCCCGGTTTCGGCCGCCAGCGCTGGATGATGGCGCAGCGGCGTCGGCGCATGGGCCGGACAGCGCTGCAACAGCTCAGCAACATCGCGCGCATCGGCGAGCGGGAAATGTTCTGCATCCGCCAGCCCCCGCCCGCGCCAGGGATTGTTCAACACCCGCGCCATCCACACCCCGATCCCGATGTGCCCAGACTAACCCCGACGGGAACCGCCGGACAGACATTTCGGGCTGCGTTTCCGCTGTTCGCGGATAATTTCGGCCTGTTCAGGCAGTTTTCAGCCGAATGCCGCGCGCATCATGCCGACCTGGATCGTTTCGCTGCCGGCATCCCGGATGCCCTGCAACCCTAACGCCCGCGCCACGATAGAGGCGCTTTCCCGACAGTTCGGCCTGACCTACGGGTGCTCAACCCGCTACTCTTTCGCGCGCTCAGAATCGGCATATTCGGCGGCATCGACGCGGAATTCGGGCGGCGGCGCGGCGGGCTCGGGCGCGGCTTCCGCCCCATCCGCGGCGTGCTGCTTGCCGGCCTGCTGCTCGATGGCGCGGCGCAGGTGAAGGGGCGGCGCGGTGCCGTCCTTGCCCTGACCCATGTAGACCGTCATGTGCGGGAAGGGGATTTCCACGCCGGCCTCGTCCAGCACATGCTTGACGATCTCGTTATAGGCCCGCCCGATCGCCCATTGCATGCCCGGCACCGTCTTGATCCGGCCGCGCACGGTCACGGACGAGTCGCCCAGTTCCGCCACGCCGTGGATCTCGAATTCGCCGATGATGTGCTCGCCATGCTCGCTGGCCTGCAGGATGTCGAAAGCCTTCTGCATCAGGTCCTTCACCTGCGCCACATCCTCGCGATAGGCGACGCCCACATTGGCGACGTGATAGCCGAAACCCTTCATGAAGTTCGACACCATATCGACCGA
>SKNG01000225.1 GCA_007120685.1 Paracoccaceae bacterium
CGGCACGCTGGTTCGCTGAAGGGGGCAGGCATGTCGGAACAGCTTAACGAACTGGCCGAACTGATCACCGCGCGCCAACCCGATGCCGTCCGCTCGGTCACCGTGGCGCATGGCGAACTGACGCTGGAGGTGGTGGCCTCGTCCCTGCCCGCACTGGTGCGGCATCTGCGCGATGACGAGAATTGCCGCTTTTCCACGCTGGTCGATATCACCGCCGTGGACTGGCCGGCACGCAAGGCGCGCTTCGACGTCGTCTATCACTTCCTGTCGATGTACCGGAACCACCGCATCCGGTTGAAGGCTGCGGTGCGCGAGGATCAGATCGTGCCCTCGATCATCGACATCCACCCCGCGGCCAACTGGTTCGAGCGCGAGGTGTTCGACATGTTCGGCATCCTGTTCTCCGGCCATCCGGACCTGCGGCGCATCCTGACCGATTACGGCTTTCGCGGCTATCCGCTGCGCAAGGATTTTCCCACCACCGGCTACACGGAAGTGCGCTATGACGAGGCGCTGAAACGCGTGGTCTACGAGCCGGTGCAACTGGTACAGGAATACCGCCAGTTCGATTTCATGTCGCCCTGGGAAGGCGCCGAATACGTGCTGCCGGGCGACGAGAAGCCGAAGGAGGCCGCGAAATGATGGACGGCACGCAGGAATTCGCCGATGCCCAGACGGGCGAGCAGCAGATCCGCAACTTCAACATCAACTTCGGCCCGCAACACCCTGCCGCGCATGGCGTTTTGCGGCTGGTGCTGGAGCTTGACGGCGAGATCGTGGAACGCTGCGACCCGCATATTGGGCTTCTGCATCGCGGCACCGAGAAGCTGATGGAAAGCCGCACCTATCTGCAGAACCTGCCCTATTTCGACCGGCTGGATTATGTCGCGCCGATGAACCAGGAACACGCCTGGTGCCTGGCCATCGAAAAGCTGACCGGGGTGGAGGTGCCGCGCCGCGCCAGCCTGATCCGGGTGCTATATTCCGAGATCGGGCGCATCCTGAACCATCTGCTGAACGTCACCACGCAGGCGCTGGACGTGGGCGCGCTGACGCCCCCGCTCTGGGGGTTCGAGGAGCGCGAGAAGCTGATGGTCTTCTACGAGCGCGCCTGCGGGGCACGGCTGCACGCGGCCTATTTCCGCCCCGGCGGCGTGCATCAGGACCTGCCGCCGGCGCTGCTGGACGATATCGAGGCCTGGGGGGAAGAATTCCCGAAGGTGCTGGATGATATCGACGGGCTGCTGACCGAAAACCGCATCTTCAAGCAGCGCAACGCCGATATCGGCGTGATTACCGAGCAGGAGGCGCTGGACTGGGGCTATTCCGGCGTGATGGTGCGCGGATCGGGCATGGCCTGGGACCTGCGCCGCGCGCAACCCTATGAGTGCTATGACGAATTCGACTTCAAGATACCGGTGGGCAAGAACGGCGATTGCTATGACCGCTTCCTTTGCCGCATGGCCGAGATGCGCGAGAGCTTGAAGATCATCCATCAGGCCATTGCCAAGCTGCGCGCGCCCGAAGGGCAGGGCGACATTCTGGCGCGCGGCAAGATCACGCCGCCCAAGCGCGCCGAGATGAAGACCTCGATGGAGGCGCTGATCCATCACTTCAAGCTCTATACCGAGGGCTTCCACGTCCCGGCGGGCGAGGTCTATGCCGCGGTCGAGGCGCCCAAGGGCGAATTCGGTGTCTATCTGGTCGCCGATGGCACCAACCGGCCCTACCGCGCCAAGATCCGCGCGCCGGGCTTCCTGCATCTGCAATCGATGGACCATGTCGCCAGCGGCCACCAACTGGCCGATGTGGCGGCGATCATCGGCACGATGGATGTGGTGTTCGGAGAGATCGATCGGTGACGGGTCATGGCGCGAATAGCAGGCGGATGGCGGCAGGGCTGGCCGCAGCGCTGTGTCCTGCCGCGCCGGCGCTGGCGGACATCGGCGAGAACCCGTTCCGCAGCGTCTCGGACCTCGCGGCCGAGGGCTTCACCCCCTTCGCCGTCTCCAATGCGGGCAACGCCAGCTTCGGCATGATGCGCGAGGCCGATCTCTATCTGTGCTTCATCGCCGACCGGCTGGCCTCGCAAAGCCGGCGTCAGACCGTGCTGATGGCCGAGATCGGCGGCGAAAACCCTGATCCCACGGTGCCGAACATCCCGGTGCTGTGCATTATGACCCAATAGGACGCCTTCATGCTTCGCCGCCTTCACCACGATCAGCCCGAGAGCTTCGCCTTCACGCCCGCCAATCAGGCCTGGGCCGAGGCGCAGATCACCAAATTCCCCGACGGTCGGCAGGCCAGCGCCATCATCCCGCTTCTGTGGCGCGCGCAGGAGCAGGAGGGCTGGCTGTCCCGCCCCGCCATCGAGCATGTTGCCGACATGCTGGGCATGGCCCATATCCGCGCGCTGGAGGTGGCGACCTTCTATTTCATGTTCCAGCTGGCCCCCGTGGGCTCGGTCGCGCATGTGCAGGTCTGCGGCACCACCAGTTGCATGATCTGCGGCGCCGAGGATCTGGTTGCAGTCTGCCGCGAGAAGATCGCGCCAAAGCCGCATCAGCTGTCATCCGATGGCAAGTTCAGCTGGGAAGAGGTGGAATGCCTGGGCGCCTGCGCCAATGCGCCGATGGCCCAGATCGGCAAGGATTACTACGAGGATCTGACGGCCGAGAAGCTGGGCCGGATCCTGGATGAATTCGCCGCCGGCCGCGTGCCGCAGCCCGGGCCGCAGAACGGGCGCTTCACCAGCGAGCCGCTGGGCGGGCTGACCAGCCTGAAGGACGCGCCGCAGGAAGAGGATCACAACGGCTCGGTCGCGCTGGCGGTGCGGCTGGAGGATACGGTGAAGCGGATCGATGGCGGCGAGGTGGCTCTGGTCACCCCCTGGCTGGGCAAGGGTGCGCGCCCGGCCACGCCGCCGGCCGATGCCTACCGGCCGGAAAAGCAGCCCCGCCCGGCTGCCGGCCAGCCCGTCGACCGGACCGGCGTGACCGAACTGGAAGCGCGCGAAGAGAACAAGGCCAAGCCCGAGGCCGATGTCGCCAGCCAAGCACTGACCGGCAGGGAACCCGAGCTGCTGACGGCGCCCGAAGGGGCTGCGGATGACCTGAAGCGCATCAAGGGCGTGGGCCCGGTGCTGGAGGAAAAACTGAACAAGCTGGGCATCTGGCACTTCCGCCAGATCGCCGCCTGGGACATCGACGAGGTGGCCTGGGTGGACGGCTATCTGAATTTCAAGGGCCGGATCGAGCGTGACGGCTGGATCGCCCAGGCCGCGGCTCTGGCGCGCGGCGATGACCCTGAAGACAATAGCTGACGGAAGAGAGAAAGCGGAAGACCGAAACAACCATCACCGATGCCGGCGCATCCCGGCCCCTAGCAGAGAAGGACCAGATCCATGCAACAGCAAGAACCTGTGAACACCCCGCTTCTGGCCGGTTGGGCGATTGCCTGCGGCGCCGGCGCGGTGGCCTTTGGCGCGGCGCTGGTGGGTGCCGGGATCGAGGGCAACGGCTCGGTGGCGATCGGGATCGTGGTGGCGCTGGTGGTGGGGCTGATCCTGGGCCTGCCCCGGCGCGAGTTGCCGGCGCCGAACACGGTTGCGGCGCCGGGTGCCACTGCCGCGCCCGCCCCGGCACCGACGCCCTCACCGGCCCCATCACCGGCGCCAG
>SKNG01000033.1 GCA_007120685.1 Paracoccaceae bacterium
TGGCTGTGAAGATGGATCAGCATGCCCCTGCCCCGTCCCGAATGTCCCTCAAGACCAGTCTTGCCATGAAGAGGGCAGATCGCCGAGGGGAAATGTGATCATCCGGGATCGAACAGGTAACGACACGGCCCGCGCAACCGCGTCTGCGTTTTTGGGGCCGGCCACGGTCCGGGCTGGTAGGCGCGCAGGGACTCGAACCCTTCATGCCCTTATATGAATCAATGACTTGAGGCCCACCCTGGCACGGGATCCGGCATCAATTCTGGCACGAAACTGTCGGTCTGAAAGCATCTCCTGATACCCGAAAGCGTCCGGTCATACGCGGGTCGATGTTGTCGCAGGCGTCACGGAGCGCGGCCAGCCAGCCGCGCTCGTTCCGGGTGACGGGCGTGCCGAAGATCTCGGTCATCGCCTGCGCCGCCGTCGCGCCCACTGCCCTGTCGAGCGGCACCTTGTTGCGCCCGTTCTTGAGGAAGGTCAGCATGTTGGCGTTGGCGAAGCCCGCCTCGGAGGCGATCTCGGCCTGGGTCTTGCGGTGCGACAGGTCACGGACACGGTCCGCGATCAGCCAGGCGGTCGGGGCGCTCTCATAGGGGTTCGTGTTGCGTTCGCTGCTGTGCGTGCTTGGTCGTGGCACTTACCTACCGTGCGCTGCGAGCGCGGTCGGGTAGGGAGTGAGTTCTGATCGTCGGGAACTTCGGTTTAACCAAAATCCTGGGAAACCGCTTTCGGTTCAGGGGGTTGCGGCCGGTGCGCGGCGGTCGGGGGCGGCTGAACCCTCCGGGTTGAGGCAGGTGCATGAACCGTGCTTGCCTTGATTATCGGGTCAGCAGGACCGGACCGTGGCCGGGGGTCGCAAGCAGGTCGCAAGCCATTTCGGTCCGGCGATGGCCGTGGCAATCCTGACCCGGGTCTTGTAACGACGCGCGCATGACCACAGAGACGCAAGACCATCCGATGCAGATCGCGCGGCAGCGCTTCAAGCTTCGGGTCTGGATCACATCCAGGCTCTGGGCGCAGGTGATGGCCGGGATGATCCTCGGCTTCGGCCTTGGCCTGTTGCTGAGCGAGACGACGGGTTTGGTGCCACCGGACGTGGCCGAGGTGATCGGGCTGTGGCTGGCCCTGCCGGGGCAGATCTTTCTGGCGCTGATTGCCATGGTCCTCATTCCGCTGATCTTCGCCTCGATCGTCGGCGGGCTGTCCGGGGCCGGGTCAGGGGAACAGCTGCGCTCGGTCGGGCTGCGGCTGGCCGCCTTCATCCTGATGACCACGACCCTCGCTGCAACGATCGGCGTGGCGCTGGCGCAGTGGCTGCGACCCGGCGAGGGGCTTGCCGGGTTCCCGGTGCCGGACACCGGCATGGTGTCGCCCGATCCGGCTGCGGAATCGGCACAGGAGAGCACAAGAACCACCCTTCCGGACATGATCGTCAACATCCTGCCCGCAAACCCGACGGCTGCCATCGTGCAGGGCGACATGCTGGCGGTTGTGGTGCTGGCGGTTCTGGTCGGCATCTCGGTCACGCAGGTTCAACGCGCGCGGGTTGCGCCCTTCCTGGCGCTGATGGACGCGCTCTTGTCGATCTCCATGAACATCGTGAAATGGGCAATGTTCCTTGCGCCCTTTGCCGTGTTCGGGCTGATGGCGCAGCTGGTCACGCGCATGGGGCTGGAGACGATGCTGGGCATTTCGGGGTATGTCGGCACCGTCCTGCTGGGTCTGGCGGGGCTGCTGGGCCTGTATCTGGCCATCGCCTTCGTCTTTGCGCGGCTGACACCCTGGCGTTTCGTCAAGGCTGCAGGCAGCAACCTGCTGCTGGCGTTTTCGACATCCAGTTCGTCGGCGGTCATGCCGGTCACCATCCAGACCGCACGCGGCCTTGGCGTGCCGGAAAGCATCGCCAACCTTGTGGTGCCGCTGGGCGCGACGATGAACATGGCCGGCACTGCGCTGTATCAGGCCGTGGCGATCCTGTTCCTGGCGCAACTGGCCGGTGTCGACCTGACGGCGGCACAGATCGGCGTTGTCGTGGCAACGCTGGTTGCCTCCAGCATCGGTGCGCCCGGCACACCCGGGGTCAGCATCGCCATCCTGATCAGCGTCGCCGGCAGCATCGGCATCCCTGTCGAGGGCATGGTGATCATCCTTGGCGTCGACCGTCTGCTGGACATGTGTCGCACGACCGTCAACGTGACGGGCGATCTGGTCGCGGCAGTGCTGTTTCGGGCAGTCGGACAGACAGAACAGGCGCTCTCGTGACCGGTTGAGCGCGCTTGGCTCAGGCCGCGCGCACCTCAAGGCTGGACAGCGTCAACGCGCGCCTCGATCGATGACGTGCTGCCGTTGGCCATGGCGGCAGATGATCAATGCGCTCTGTTTTTATTGAACAAACACTTATGTTCAAAACACCTTTAAGACGTTGAGCATGATGATCGCCCGCCACTCCCCCAGCGCCCATGCCGCGTATCACGACCTGTTGCGCTTGCCGCTGGACGACCGCACCGCCGACATCAGAGGAACACCCACACGCGTCGAGCGCAAGGGGCGGGTTTATCGGCATGACAGCTTCCGCGTCAGCACGGACCTCCGCAAGACCTACATCGCCGAGGAAACGCCCGAGCTGCTGGCGCGCATCGACCGGCATCCCGCGCCCCGAGCGCTTCGCCATCCACAAGCTGATCGTAGCCGCCCGAGGTGAGGCGCAAGATCGGATCAAGGCCGAGAAAGACCGCCGTCAGGCGCGCTTCCTGATTTCCGCACTGGCCGAAGACCGGCCCGATAACCTGCGGGACGCCTTTCGCGGCGCGCTGGGGCGTGGGCTGAAATGGCAGGAGCGGATTGCCACCACCCAAAGACGAATGCCCGACGTGGCGGAACTGCTGGCGTGAGAGGCGTGACGCCCGTGCTCGACCATCATCCGAAGGACCACACGCAGCCCAGTGCGGAGCAGCCATGGAGCAGCACGGAGCCTTCTGCAGGGCAGTCTGGACTGAGCCTGGCCGTTGACAGATGCGGTTGCGGTTGCGGTTGCGAGCAGGTTGACAAGACAGGGTTTTGTCAAAAGGGGTGAGTGTTGGGCGCCGAAAAGGGGGCACGATTGGATGCAGATTGACAGGCATGAATTCTGGCACGAGAAATGGCACAACCAGTTGAAGTGCAAGAGGTTATTTGAACTCAACGGGTTGGCTTGGTAGGCGCGGAGGGACTCGAACCCCCAACCAAGGCGTTATGAGCGCCCTGCTCTGACCATTGAGCTACGCGCCCGGCCAAGGATCGTGCTAAGGACAAGCCGTTGCCGGGTCAAGCCTTCGCCGCCCCTGGCCCTGCCCCGCAGCCGGCAACGGTTGCCGTGCCAGGTTGCTTGGGGTATCGGCGAACCGGCACGCCGGCCATCAGCGGGAGAAGGGCAGGATGACCAACAGAAACGGGCTCACCTATGCCGAGGCCGGGGTGGATATCGACGCCGGCAACGCGCTGGTCGACCGCATCAAGCCCGCGGCGGCGCGCACCGCACGGCCGGGCACCATGGCGGGGCTTGGCGGCTTCGGCGCCCTGTTCGACCTGAAGGCGGCAGGCTTCACCGACCCCGTTCTGGTGGCGGCGACCGACGGCGTTGGCACCAAGCTGAAGATCGCCATCGACACCGGGCTGGTGGACGGGATCGGCATCGACCTGGTGGCGATGTGCGTCAACGATCTGATCTGCCAGGGCGCCGAGCCGCTGTTCTTTCTGGATTACTTCGCCACCGGCAGGCTGGATGTCGACCAGGCGGCGCGGATCGTCGAGGGCATCGCCGAGGGCTGCGCACGCGCGGGCTGCGCGCTCATCGGCGGCGAGACGGCCGAGATGCCGGGCCTTTATGCGGCGGGCGATTTCGACCTCGCGGGCTTTGCGGTCGGCGCGATGGAGCGCGGCACGGCGTTGCCGGCGGGGGTGCAGGCGGGCGATGTGCTGCTGGGGCTGGCCTCGGACGGGGTGCATTCCAACGGCTATTCGCTGGTGCGAAAGGTGGTCGAACGCGCCGGGCTGGGCTGGGCGGATGACTGCCCCTTCGGCGCGGGCGCGCTGGGCGCAGCGCTGCTGGCACCGACGCGGCTTTACGTGCGCCCGGCACTGGCGGCGATCTGCGCTGGCGGGGTGCGGGCGCTGGCGCATGTCACCGGCGGCGGGCTGACCGAGAACCTGCCCCGCGTGCTGCCAGACGGGCTGGGGGCAGAGGTCGATCTGGGTGCCTGGGCGCTGCCGCCGGTGTTCGACTGGTTGCAGGCACAGGCCGGGATCGCCGAGGCCGAGATGCTGAAGACCTTCAACTGCGGCATCGGTCTGGTGCTGGTGGTCGCGCCGGACCGGGCCGAGGCGCTGGCGGCACTGCTGGCCGAGGCGGGCGAGACGGTGCATCGGCTGGGCACGGTGCAGCCCGGCGCGGGCGTGCGCTACGCGGGGGCGCTTGCTTGAACGCGTCGGCGCAGAGGCGGGTGGCGATCCTGATTTCCGGCGGGGGGTCGAACATGCTGGCGTTGCTGCGGTCGATGACCGGCGATCATCCGGCACGCCCCTGCCTGGTCCTGTCGAATGACCCGCAGGCGGCGGGGCTGGCGCGGGCGCGGGCGCTGGGGGTGCCGGTGGCGGCGGTCGATCATCGCCCCTTCGGCCGGGACCGGGCCGCCTTCGAGGCCGCGGTTCTGCCGCATCTGCAGGCCGCGCGGGCGGACATCATCGCGCTGGCCGGGTTCATGCGCGTACTGACCGCCGATTTCGTGGGCCGTTACACCGGGCGGATGCTGAACATCCACCCTTCGCTGCTGCCGAAATACCCCGGGCTGAACACCCATGCCCGGGCCATCGCGGCCGGCGACGCCGAGGCGGGATGCACAGTGCACGAGGTGACGGCAGAACTGGATGCCGGGCCGATCCTGGGCCAGGCGCGGGTGCCGGTGCTGCCGGGTGACAGCGCCCAGACGCTGGCGGCGCGGGTGCTGGAACAGGAACACCGCCTGTATCCCGCAGTGCTGCGGCGCTTCGCGGCGGGCGACAGGACGCCGGTTTTTCTGTAACCACATTTGCGCCAGTGCGCCGGGGCCTAGCGAACACCCCCAACCAGCAGCGTCGCCAGCACGCCGCAGGCCAGGACGATCATCACCATCGGCCCGTTCCAGCGCAGGCCAACCTCGCCGGGGCTGCGGCCGGTGTCGGCGGCGGCGATGGCCACGGTGGCCGTGACCGGCGAGACCGTCATCGCCGCAGCCCAGCCCAGCAGCGCCGAGAACATCAGCAGCGGTTCCGGCACCGCGATGCCGGCGGCCAGGACCGAGCCCACCAGCACCGTGGCTGTGATCATCGGCGTAATCCCGATCAGGCTGGCCAGAAAGATCACCAGCGTGATCGCGCCACATACCAGGCCTGCCCCGGGCCGGACCTGAGCAAACAGCGCCTGCATCGCCTCGGCCGGCAGCATCTGCACCAGCACCAGGCCCAGCACGGCGGTCGATCCGATCAGGCAGATCTCGGCGGCCGAGGCCGGCAGGGCCGCGAAGCCCTCCCGCGCCGTGGCGGCCATCGCCGGCAGGGCCGGCATCGGGTCGGTCAGCCAAGTCCAGCCGAGGGCGGCCAGCGGCACCACGATCAGGATGGTGGCCCGGATGGAGACGCCAAGCAGCGCCTCGGCCAGCGCCACCGAGCCGGTGATCGCAACCAGCAGACCGGCCAGCATCAGCATCGCGCGCCCGGCGCCCCTGACCCTTGTGTCGGTATCGGCCCGCGCTGCACGGCTGCGGGCCAGGGCCGCGCTGATCGGTCGCCTTTCGAACCGGTCCACCAGCCAGGCGATCAGCAGGAATGCGGCCATCGAACCGATGCCGATGGGGGCGTAATCGACCCAGCCGGTATTCGGCAGCATCGGCAGCAACAGGTTGATAGCGACGCCCAGGGGCGACCAGAGAATCATCGCAGTGAAACCGCGCAGCACGGCATTGGTGATGCGGCGTTGCTGAATCTCGGCAATTGCCGCCTCCATGGCCGCCTTGTCAGGGTCGGGCGCCGGCGGCGCGGGTTTCGGCGCCTTGTTGCGGGCCAGCGCGATTCCCAGCAGCAGCTGGAAGCCGCCAAGATTGAGCAGGGTGCCGAACAACTGTCCGGCCGTCGCCAGAAAGGCGAAGCGGCGCCCGGGCGGCTGCGAGACGACGAAATGCGCCACCGCGTCCACCTCGGCAGAGCGCCGCGCGGCGACGCGCAGGATGGTCATGACGGCCAGCAGCGTGGGCAGATACAGCGCATGGCTCGCCGCATCGGCCAGGCCGCGCGCCGATCCCGGCCCCAGCAGGAAGAACAGCGTCACCAGAACGGTCACGCCCAGCATCAAACGCGGTCCCGTGCCGATACGCGGCCAGCACAGCGCGATATAGGCCAGGATCAGCGCCATCGCGGCCAGGGCAAAGGGCCGATACCCGCTCAGCACGTCGATCAGGGTCAGCACGGTGGCGCCACTCAGCGCCGCCGAGGCCAGCCCCTGCCGGTTGTTCATGCCGTCCTCATCCTGCCTGCCTCGCCTCTGACCGCGCGGCACCATGGCCTGCGACGTCTGTGGCGAGAGTATTGCACCGTTCCGGCGCGCACCGAAAGCGGATAGCCGATGCCTGTCGGTGCAGGGGTGGCTGACGCCAAAGTGTGAAGACCGGTTTGGGAACCGGCGCGCCATCGCCTATGTTGGACATGACAGGCAACCGACGCAGGGGGCAATGATGACGACACGGGCTTTCATTCTGGGCACCGGACTAAGCACGGCTCTGGCCACCGGCGCGCTGGCGCAGGACTACCGTATCGAGGTGCTGGCCGAAGGGCTGGATCGCCCCTGGGCGCTCTCCTTCCTGCCGGGCACATCGGATATCGTGATGACATCGCGGAGCGGCGCGGTGATGATCTTCAGCATCGACGAGGGCGCAATCACCGAAATCGCCGGCGCGCCAGAGGTAGATTCGCGCGGCCAGGGCGGGCTGCTGGACATCGTGCCGGCGCCGGATTTTGCCGACAGCGGCTGGCTTTACATGACCTGGGCGGGCACGGGCCAGGGGGGCACCAGCACCCATGTCGGCCGCGCCCGGCTGGACCGTGACAGCGCGGCGCTGACCGATCTGGAGGTGCTGCATGTCGTCACCCCCTTCATGGACATGCCGGCGCATTACGGCGCGCGGATCGTCTTTGCCGACGGGCATCTGTTCGCGGGCTTCGGCGACCGCAACCGAAAGGACTTCGGCCCCGGCCACATCGCCCAGGATCTGGGCAGCGAAAACGGCGCCGTGATCCGGCTGACGCCGGATGGCGAGATCCCGCCGGACAACCCCTTCGTGGATCAGGATGGCGCGGCCGGGGCGATCTTTTCCTTTGGCCACCGCAACATCCAGGCAATGGCCGTGCATCCGGAAACCGGCGCCGTCTGGCTGGCCGAACATGGCGAGGCCGGTGGCGACGAAATCAACATCGTCACGCGGGGCGGCAACTACGGCTGGCCGCTGGCCTCTTTCGGAGTGGATTACCGCAGCGGCCAGGCCTTTGCCCCGCCGCATCAGGAAGGCGACGGGTTCGTCGCCCCCGTCTACCACTGGCCGGCCGGCCGGGACGCCCATTTCCCGCCCTCGGGCATGGCCTTCTATACCGGCGATGCCTTCCCGCAGTGGCAGGGCCATCTGCTGGTCGGCAACCTGTTTCACCGCTATCTGGGGCTATTCGCGGTGGATGGCGAAAGCGTCGAGCCGGTGGCGCGGCTGCTGGATGGGCAGGGCTGGCGGATCCGCGACGTGGCCATCGGCCCGGATGACGGTTTCATCTATGTGATCGGCGATGGCGAAAACGTGCCGCTGGTCAGGCTGGTGCCCGATGGCTGACACCCCGCCGATCAACGACCGCAAGGACGGTGCTCGCATGCGCGCCATCCTGGTGCTGGCGGCGGCCGTGGGCTTTGTCGCCTTCTCCTACGCCGCGCCGGAATTCCGGGGCTATGACACCAGCCAGATGCCGCATGCCGAGGCGCGCCCACCGGTGCAGCCCGCGGGCTATGCCTTCGGCATCTGGGGCGTGATCTATCTGTGGCTGGTGATCCATGGCGGCTACGGCCTCTTGATGCGGGCCGAGGCAGCCGACTGGGACCGCAGCCGCTGGCCCGCCATCGGGGCGATGGCGCTGGGCGCGGGCTGGCTGTGGGTGGCGGTGGCCAACCCGCTGGCCGCGACGGTGATGATCTGGGCGATGCTGGGGCTGGCGCTGACGGCGCTGGTCCGCGCCCCGGCGCGCGACTTCTGGTATGCGAAGGCACCGCTGGGCCTGTTCGCGGGCTGGCTGACGGCGGCAAGCTTCGTGTCGCTGGGTCTGGTGCTGGCGGGCTATGGCGTCATCGGCTCGGGGCGCGTTGCGGCGCTGCTGATGATCCTGCTGGCAGCGGGCTTTGCCGCGGCGGTCTTGACCAGGCTGGGCGCTGGCGGGGGCTATGCGCTGGCAGCGGGCTGGGGGCTGGTGGGCATCGCCGTGGCAAATATCCCGGCCCGGCCCGAGGTCGCCGTGCTGGCGCTGGCTGCGGCGGGGGCGCTGGGCTGGCTGTGGTGGCGCGGCCGGACGGAGGACGCAAAGGCCTGATGCCGATCCGGTTGATTGCTACAGGCACCGGGGGGGCAACGCGCCTTCGAAGGCGCGTGGAAAGGGCTTTCGAAAGCCCTTTCTTGGCTCCCGGCCTATTCAGCCGGATACCGTATGAGGCGCCGGACGGGGATACGGGCTGATCAATCTGGTTGTTTCAAGGCTCTGTCATTGCCGGGCCTTGCCATTCCCTGACGGCGGGGCCACCGTGGCGGGCAGACGTCACCGACACAGGCAGCCAGATGACCAGACCACCCGCCAGCCCGGCCACCAGACAACCCGATTCGCCCTATCAGCGTTTTATCGGCTTCTCTCGCACCGATCAGAGCGACGGCTTCATGCGGCTGGAACTGGACATGCGCCCGGAACTGGAAAACCCGCTGGGTATTCCCCATGGCGGGGTGCATGCGGCAATGCTGGATTCCGCCATGGGATGGGCCGGCACCTGGACCGTGGATGGCAGCCCGGTCCGCAAATCGGTCACGCTGAACCTGAACGTCAGCTACCTGGCCACGCCGGCCCCCACCGACAACGGGATCCGGCTGATCGCCGAAGGGCGCAAGGTCGGTGGCGGGCGCAAGGTCTTCTTTTCCGAGGGCGAATTGCGCGATGGCACCGGGCGGGTCCTGGCCCGCGCCACCGGCACCTTCCGCTATCTGGACTGACCGCGCCCCGCCCGGCCGCAGAGGCGGGCCGGGGTGGCAGGAAAATCGCACACAGTCATAAAGCCGTTACAAGCGCATCCTATCCGGGCAGTGCCTGAAACCCGCCCCTTCGGGCGGCCCAAATGGGAGCGTCTTTATGCGCCATTCCTTCTCTCTTCCCCTCGCCGTTTCTGCCCTGGCCCTCTCGGTGGGCATGGCCAAGGCCGATAGCGTCGATCCGAACCTGCCGGTCTATGAGGCTGTGCAGGGTGTCTCGGGCAACCTGGTCTCGATCGGCTCGGACACGCTGAACAACCTGATGACGCTGTGGTCAGAGGGCTTCCGCAGCTTCTATCCCAATGTCGCCGTGCAGATTCAGGGCGCCGGTTCCGGCACCGCGCCCCCGGCGCTGATCGAAGGCACCGCGCAGTTCGGCCCGATGTCGCGCCCGATGCGCCCCTCGGAAATCGAGCAGTTCGAGGCCCGCTTCGGCTACGAGCCGCTGCCGATGCGCGGCGCCATCGACGGGATCGGCGTCTTCGTGCATCGCGACAACCCGGTGACCTGCCTGTCGCTGCAGGAAATCGACGCCATCTTCTCGTCCACCCGCAATGGCGGCGCCGACGAAGCGATCACCACCTGGGGCCAGGTCGGCGCAACCGGCGAATGGGCCGACCGTCCGGTCGCGATGTACGGCCGCAACTCTGCTTCCGGCACCTATGGTTTCTTTCGTGAAGTGGCGCTCTTCGGCGGCGACTACAGCGCGGAAGTGCGCGAGCAGCCCGGTTCCTCGACCGTGATCCAGGGTGTTGCTGCCGACCTGGGCGGCATCGGCTACTCCGGCGTCGGTTACGCCACTGCCGATGTGCGCGCACTGGAAGTTCGCGGCGAGGACGGCGTGTGCTATTCCACCGACGACGCGCCCACGGGCGACTATCCCGTCGCGCGTTTCCTGATGGTCTACATGAATGTCGATCCCAATGCCGCGCTGGAGCCGCTTCGCGCCGAATTCGTGCGCTATGTCTACAGCCAGCAGGGTCAGGCCGATGTGGTTCGTGCCGGCTTCTTCCCGGTGACCGCGCGCATCGCCGACATGGACCTGGAAGCCTTCGGCCTGAACTGAGCCTTTACTGTCTTCGGCTGGCCCGGTCTGCGCCGGTCCAGCCGTTTTCATGCCTGAACCCCGGGGCGGGACCAGATGAGCGATATTTCAGCCCAGCCGAGCACTAAGGATCGCGCGGCCTCGGCCCGGCGGCGGCGCATGACCACCCGCGCCAGCGTCAGGATCGGCGAGCGCCTTGCCGGTGGCATCATCACCGTTGGCGGGCTGATGGTGATCGTCGCCGTGCTGGGGATCATGGTGTTCCTGTTCCGCGTCGTCGTGCCGCTGATGGCCGGGGGCGAAGTGCTTGGCAACGTTCGCTATCAGCTGGACACCGATCAGGATGTCATCTGGACCAATGGCGACGAGTTCCAGACCCTCGGCCTGGCTTTGGCGGCCGAGGGCCGCGTCATCGGCTTCCATGTTCCCACTGGCACCGAAGTATTGCGCGAGCAGTGGGATTTCGCGGGCGCCGAGGTGACCGCCATCGCCGGCACCCTGCAGCGCGACCGCATCGGGATGGGGTTTGACGACGGTGTGGTGCGCTTTGCCACGCTGGGCGTGACCAGCAGCTCCACCTCGCGCCGCAATCTTCCCGGCGGACTGATCACGCTGGACGACCGGGACCGAATGCTGAACGGGCGGGTGTTCACCGAAGTGGGGACCGGCGACTTCCGTACGCTGGAGGCAGAGATAAGCCTGGGCGAGCCGCAGCCGGTGTCGGATCTGCCGATCATCGCCATCGACTACCGGATCGGCGGCACGCGCGAGCGTCCCGTCATCTCCTTCGCTACGGTCGATGCGGCGGGGCAGGTGCGCGTCAGCCGTTCGCGCGTGCAGATCAACATGATGACCGGCGACGAACGGGTAACCACCGACACCACCGACCTGCCGCCGCTGGACATGACACCGGGCACGCAGGTGACGGGCATCCTGATGAGCGGCAATGCCGACCGGGTGATCGTCGCGGCCGACAACGGGTTCATCTACCGCTATGATGTGCGCGACCGCGACAACCCCACCCTGGCCGAGCGCGTGCGTGTCGCCGATGACGGTGTCGCCGTCACCGCGATGACCTTCCTGACCGCCGAGGACGCGCTGGTCGTCGGCACCGAAAACGGCGATGTGACGGTCTATTTCCGCCTGCAGACCGGCACCGACGCCACCACCGACGGCCGCGAGATGGTGCGCGCGCGCACCCATGCCAGCATGCCGGCGGGGATTGTCGATCTGTCCGAAGCGCAGCGGTCCAAGGAATTCGTCGCCGTCGATGCCGAAGGCAATGTCTGGGTCCATCAGTCCACCGCCGATCAGGTGCTGTTCCAACTGGCGCGGTCCGGCGATGTGACGACGCAATCACGCGCCATGATCTTTCCGCGTGGCAACGGGGTGTTGCTGGTCAGCCAGGGCGGCGAGATAGAGGCCTGGCAATACGCCGTCCCGCATCCCGAGGTCACGCTGCGCATCCTCTTCGGCCGGGTCTGGTACGAGGGCTATTCGGAGCCGACATTCGTCTGGCAATCGACCGCCGCAGTGGACACGGCAGAGCCGAAATACTCGCTGGTCCCGCTGATCTTCGGCACGTTCAAGGCGGCCTTCTACGCGATGATCTTCGCCGTGCCGATCGCGCTGATGGCGGCGATCTACACCTCGGAATTCGTCGACAAGCGCGTACGCGGCACCGTGAAGCCGATGATGGAGATGATGGAATCCCTGCCCACCGTGGTGCTGGGCTTCATCGCCGCGCTGGTGCTGGCGCCGCTGGTCGAGGAATGGATAGGCGCGGTGCTGCTGGCCTTTTTCGCGCTGCCGATGGGGCTGATGATCGGCGCCTTCGCCTGGCAGACCCTGCCGGCGCAGACCGCGCTGAAATACGACGGCTTTCCGAAATTCGCCCTGATGGGCCTGTCGATCCTGGCCACCGCGTGGCTGGCGCGGGAACTGGGCGCAACGCTGGAACGGGTGCTTTTCTACGGCGATTTCAGGCAATGGACGACCGGGCGCATCGGCACCGGCACGCCCTTCATGTTCCTGATCCTGCTGCCGGTCAGCTATCTGATCACCGCCTGGGCCTTCCGCAAGCAACTCGGCCATCACTACCGCGACCTGATCGGCAGCCTAGATCGCTCGCGCGCCGGGATCATCGACGCCGGGCGCTGGCTGGTGCTGCTGGGCCTGGCAATGCTGCTGTCCTTTCTGGCGGCATCGCTGCTGACCGCGCTGGGCTATGATCCGCGCGGCGGCCTGATCGACAGCTACCAGCAGCGCAACGCGCTGGTGGTGGGCTTCATCATGGCCTTCGCGGTGATCCCCAACATCTACACCCTGGCCGAGGATGCGCTGAATTCGGTGCCCGATCATCTGCGCGCCGCCTCGCTGGCCTGTGGCGCCACCCCCTGGCAGACGGCGCGCTGGGTGGTGCTGCCGACCGCGGCCTCGGGCGTGTTCTCGGCGGTGATGATGGGCATGGGGCGCGCGGTGGGCGAGACGATGATCGTGGTCATGGCCGCCGGCAACACGCCGATCATGGAATGGAACATCTTTTCCGGTCTGCGCACGCTCTCGGCCAATATCGCCATCGAACTGCCCGAGGCGGTGCGCGACGGCACCAACTATCGCGTGCTGTTCCTGGCCGCGCTGACGCTGTTCGTCATGACCTTCGTCATCAACACCGGCGCCGAGCTTGTCCGCCAGCGCTTCCGCAAGCGCGCCTTCAATCTCTGACAA
>SKNG01000057.1 GCA_007120685.1 Paracoccaceae bacterium
CCCTGCAGCAGTCCCGCCGCCGCCAGCACCTCGCTGCCCGTCTCCACCCCGCCGACCAGCGCCATGCGCCCCATCCGCCGCAGCCAGGCCGTCAGCCGCGCGTCCCCCGCCGCGCGGCCGGTGTCGAAACTGGCCAGCACCAGCGCCGTTTCGGCCTCGTCCGCGCCACCCAGCGGCGCGTCCACCGGCACCGCCGTGCCGGCGCTGGACGCCACCGCCAGACCGTCCACGGACAGCACGCGCCAGGCAAAGAGCCGCCGCCCGGCCAGCCAGTTGGCCACGAACAAGGGCTCGGTTACCAGCGGCAACGCCAGATGGGAAAAGCCAGGGCAGAGCAGAAGGGCGACCGTGTGCGGGCGGGGTGAAACGGCAGATTGCGTCATGGTGACAGCGCCTTCGATCAGGTCAGTCGTCAACGATCAAGTCTATCGCAGTGCATGGAGAATTATATAGCTTTAGCAAGCACTCAAAACCTGCATCCTCTGCACATCATGTCGCCAAGGATCAAACCACCCAGACCGACGCCTCCTACCCTGCCCGCCATCCCCTCAACCAAACCCGTGAGGCCGCCATGAAGGACTACGCCCAGACCGACGCCCCCCTGACCTGGGATCACAGCGACCCGATCCGGGGAGAGACCATGCCCGCCCCCTTCTTCTACGACCCCGCCATCCTGGCCGAGGAACGCGAGCGCATCTTCCTGCGCTCATGGCATCTTGTCGGCCATGTCAACGATTTTGCCCAACCCGGCCAGTATGTCGTGCAGGATATCTTCGAGCAGTCGGTGATCGTCATGGCCGGGCAGGACAGGCGCATCCATGCCATGCACAACGCCTGCCGCCACCGGGGCAACAAGCTGCTGACCGCGCGGCGCGGCCAGATCGGCGCGGTGCTGCGCTGCGGCTATCACTCCTGGTGCTACAATCAGGACGGCATCCTGCGCGCCGCGCCCCGCACCGAGGCGCTGCCGGATTTCGACCGCAACCAGTGGGGCCTGCGCCCGGTGCGGCTGGAAGTGCTGGCGGGCTGGGTGTTCGTCACGCTGGACGACGCCGCCCCCCCGCTGGCCGAAATCGCCCTGGGCGCCGAGGCCGAGATGCGCCGCTTCCTGCCGGACATGGACACTGTCGAACTGGTGGAAGAGACCGATGTCATCGTGAACGCCAACTGGAAGGTGATCCACGAGAACTCAATCGAGGGCTATCACTTCGATCTCTCCGGCCCCGTGCACAAGGACCTCGCCGCGCTGATCGATTTTCAGGGCTACCGGCTGACCCCGCATGGCCAGTGGTGGACCTATATTGGCCCGCCGGTCAGCGGGGCGACGGAGGCTTATGGCGTGCCGCTGGCGGGATCGACCTGGCAGACCGACTGGTTTTTCAACCTCGGCCTGTTCCCCAACACCACGCTTTACAGCTTCCCCTACACCGACATGATCGGCACCTTCATCATGATCCCGCTGGGGCCGGAGAAATCGCTGCTGCGCTTCGGCTATTACGCGCCGAAGGGCCGGCCGGTGCCGCCGGTGACCAAGGCCGCGATCCACTGGATGAACACGCAACTGGGGCCCGAGGATATCGAACTGAACGAGAGCAACCAGAAGGGGCTGCATTCGATGGGCTTCGGATCCGGGCGCTATCTGATCGACCCCGACCGCCCACATGAAAGCGAGCATCTGGTGCATCACTTCCACAAGCTCTGCTACCAGGCGATCCGGGGTGAGTGAGGCCGCAGCAAGCGAGGCCGGCGTGACCGAGGGCTGGGATCACGTCATCGTCGGCGCGGGCTCGGCCGGTTGCGTACTGGCCGCACGGCTGACCGAAGACCCGCGCCGCCGGGTGCTGCTGCTGGAGGCAGGGCCAGAAGACCGCTCGCTCTGGCTGCGCATGCCGGCGGGGATGCAGAAGGTCGTCTGGGGGGATCGGTATTCCTGGGCCTTCCGGTCAGAGCCAGAGCCGCATCTGGGCGGGCGCGTGCTGGGCCATCCGCGCGGGCGGGTGATGGGCGGGTCATCGGCGATCAACGGCATGGTCTGGCTGCGGGGGCACCCGCTGGACTTCGACCTTTGGGCGCAGAAGGGCGCGCGGGGTTGGTCGCATGAGGATATGCTGCCTTTCTTCCAGCGCGCCGAGACCGCGCCCGCTGTGGGCGAGGGGCGAGGCGCGGCGGGGCCCTTGCGGGTGACGCGCCCCCCATTGGCCAGCCCGCTCGCGCGGGCTTTCGTCGCCGCCGGGGTGCAGGCGGGCCATGCGGAATGCGCCGATTTCAACGGGCCAAACCCCGAGGGCTTCGGCGTATTCGAACGCTCCACCCATGGCGGGCGGCGGCAGAGCACGGCACGGGCGTATCTGACCCCGGCGGTGCGGCGGCGGCCCAATCTGGCCATCCGCACCGGGGTTCAGGTGCAGGGGCTGGTCCTGGAGGGGCGACGCGCGACCGGCGTGCGCTACCGGCAGGGCGGGGCCGACCGGCAGGTGCAGGCGGGCGAGGTGATCCTGTGCGCCGGGTCCATCGGCTCGCCGCATATCCTGCAGCTTTCGGGTATCGGACCGGGCGACGTGCTGCAAAAGGCAGGCGTGGCGGCGCAACACGATTTGCCCGGCGTGGGCGAGAACCTGAACGACCACCCCGATATCGTGCTGCAATGGGAATGTCGCCAACCCGTCACCCTGTTTCCGGTCACGAAGCCCCCGCGCAGCTGGCTCGCCGGCGCCGAATGGCTGCTGCGCGGCACCGGCCCGGCGGCGACCAATCACTTCGAGGCCGGCGCCTTCATCCGCTCGCGCGAGGGGGTCGAACATCCGGATCTGCAATTCACCTTCATGCCGCTGGCCGTGATCCCCGGCACCGCCGATATCCGGCCCGAGCACGCCTTTCAGGTCCATATCGACCTGATGCGCCCGCGCAGCCGGGGCCATATCCGGCTGCGCGGACCGGATCCGATGCAGCCCCCCGCGATCTGCTTCAACTACCTGGCCGACCCGCAGGACCGCGCCGATTTCCGCCGTTCCATCCATCTGTTGCGGGACGTCATCGCCCAGCCCGCGTTGGCCCCTTTTGCCGGGCGCGAACTGTTCCCGGGGCCAGATATGCAGGGTGATGCCGCACTCGATGCCTGGGTCGCGCAGACGATGGAGACCTGCTACCACCCCGTCGGCACCTGCCGGATGGGCGCGGCCGATGACCCGGGCGCGGTGGTGGACCCCGAATGCCGGGTGCGGGGCATGGCGGGGCTGCGCGTCATTGATGCCAGCATCATGCCCGCCATCGTCAGCGCCAATACCAACGCCGCCACCATCGCCGTGGCCGAACGCGCGGCCGACCTTGTTCGCCGAGCAGGCTGAGCGACCCGGCGTGGCGGCCCCGTTTCAGGCTGCGGCCCGTCACGGGCGCGGTGTGTTCAGTGCAGCGTCCAGTCCTTGACCACATGACGCCACTGTCCCGGTGCGATCAGCTTGCGATGGGTGAAGCGCACCGAATGCAGCGGCCCTTCGATCTCGCGCTGCCAGAACTCGATGAAATCGAACAGGCGCGGGTAGTCCGGCGCCAGATCGTATTCCTGCCAGATGAAACTGTTCAGAACGCTGCGGTGATCCGGCATGCGGTAGAACAGCTCTGCCGTGGTCAGCCCATAGCCCTGCAGCATCAACTCGGTTTCAC
>SKNG01000174.1 GCA_007120685.1 Paracoccaceae bacterium
CGGCGCCAACCAGCGTGACCACCCGCCCGGCCTGCGGTGGCAGGGCTGCGGCGCGCGCGGTCAGCGCCGCCAGCCGCGCCGCGACCGTGGCCAGAATGCCCGACGCCAGCCCCGGAACGGTCGCGACCAGCCTGTCATAGCGCTGCCGGTCAAGTTCCAGGAGCGTGCTGTCGCGCATCGCCAGCACATCGGCGGTACGCTGACCGCCGGCGAAGAAGGCCAGTTCGCCGATCGGCTCGCCCGGTCCGATGGTGGCAATGGTCGCGCCGTCGCTGACCACCCGGAACCGCCCGGTCAGCACCAGATAAAGCGTTTGTGCGGCATCGCCCTTGCGGATCAGACGCTCACCGCTGCCAAGTGTCTGAAAGGAAGCCGTCTCGGCGATCAGCGCAAGGGTGGCGCGATCGAGCCCCGCAAGGCTGGGAACGCGGCGCAAGACATCGACAGAAGACGCCGGCGCGCCAGGGGCACGAGCATCGGGCGTATCGGATTTCATCGGGGGCGGTCCGGAGACTTGAGATGATTCCTGAAGTTAGCTTTTCGCATGATCTGAAGCAAGCGTGCTTCGCAGGCGCTGGCAACGCGTCCGGGGACTGCACGCTCGGCCATGGGCCGAACCCGGCCGGCGGGCCGATCGTGAGCGTTCGGAGCCGCTGATACCGGCCCCGTTCGCGCCCACGCACTTTCTCGCCGACGTCGTCTTGCAGACAGGCTGGATGGTCTGAGGAAAGGCAGCCCAAGGCCATCCGGGCGCCGTCTTGCGCTTGCAGCGCAACCGATCGGGGAGGCTGCAAGGCCGATGAAAGCCCGGGGTCGAAGGCTTGCATTGACCATATCGGGGGGCAGGTCAGCCCGCCTGGCCCTGCAGGCGAGGGGCCGTTATCGGCTGTTGCGCGGATGGGTCAGGCGGACTCGGCCAGCCGCGCCAGCGCGCGTGCCACCTGCCCGGTCCGGCCGAAGACCAGCAGGCTCATGCGCGCATGCCCAGCCGTTGCCCCACGCCTTGCCGGTCCAGGAGCGGGCGCCACCAGCTTTCATTGTCCAGATACCAGCGGACGGTGTGCCTCAGCCCCTCGTCGAGCGTCACCGAGGGCCGCCAGCCCAGTTCGGTCCGGATGCGGCCGGGATCGATGGCATAGCGCGCATCATGGACCAACCGATCTGGCACAAATTCGATCTGATCAGCGTAGAAACCGGCGGTTTTCGGGTGCAAATCATCAAGAATCGAACATAGGCTGCGAACAAGGTTCAGATTGCTGCATTCATTCTCGCCGCCGATATTGTAGCTGCGTCCCACCGCGCCCCGCGTCAGCACGCAAAGCAGCGCATCGGCGTGATCCTCCACATAGAGCCAGTCGCGCACATGCGACCCGTCACCATAGATGGGCAGCGCCTTGCCGGCGAGCGCGTTGAGGA
This sequence comes from Paracoccaceae bacterium, assembly GCA_007120685.1. GTDB lineage: Bacteria > Pseudomonadota > Alphaproteobacteria > Rhodobacterales > Rhodobacteraceae > Pararhodobacter. The sequence continues at coordinate 1,417 of SKNG01000174.1, forward strand.
TGATCACCGGGGTCAGCTTTTCGGGGAAGTGACAGGGGTCGTAATTGTTGGAACAATTCGACAGCACCACGGGCAGTCCGTAGGTGTGGTGCCAGGCGCGCACCAGATGGTCGCTGGCGGCCTTGGACGCCGAATAGGGCGAGCGCGGGTCATATTGGGTGTCCTCGGTGAACATTCCCTGAGGCCCGAGCGAGCCGAAGACCTCATCGGTGCTGATATGGTGAAAGCGGAAATCCGCGGGCCGGCCCGCCTCCTCCCAATAGCGGCGCGCCGCCTCGAGCAGTTCATAGCTGCCGGTGACATCGGTCGAGATGAAATCCCCCGGCCCATCGATCGAGCGATCGACATGGGATTCGGCCGCCAGATGCATCAGCGCATCGGGCCGGTGCGTGGCGAAGATGCGCGCCAGCGCGGCGCGGTCGCGGATATCGGCATGTTCGAACGCTTAAAGCGGACTGGCCGCCACCGGCGCCACGTTCTCGAGGCAGGCGGCATAGGTCAGCGCATCGAGATTGACCACCGAATACCCGCGCGTCACCGCAAGCCGCACCACGGCCGAGCCGATGAACCCCGCGCCGCCAGTGACAAGTGTCTTCACGCCGCCGCCTCATGGCTGAAAGGACGTTGAACAGGGCGCAGGCGACAATATCGGCGGTCCTGCCCGGCAGAGCAGACATATCAATGCCCTGATCGATGCCGGAAGGCGCCGAAGTGCGTGCCCCCTCATAGCCCCGCGCATGGATGTCAATGTTTCTGTCCTGCATCGCGCCATGCGCAATCCGGGTCCGGAAGCGATGCAGGATGCGCTTTTTCCAGTCCGGGCCGTGATCGCCTGAGCGTGTTATTGCAAGACGCATGATGTCTTGAACAGAGTGGCATTCGCCGCTTTTCGGGGCGCTGCGCGCTCAGGCGTGATTTCCCCGGTGAGATGCCCGCTGCGATCGGGGCAAGCGGTCGGCTGGGGGTTGCGTCCGGGTGACGATCAAACCGCCCGGAGGTGCTCGGCACTGACCGCGATGCGGGTCTGCGCGCCCATCAGTTCCATCAGCACGAAGACGCGCCGGTCAGGTGTGATACGCTCGATCCGTGCCACGAAATCCGTGAATGGCCCCTTGGTCAGCATGACCTCATCGCCCGGCTCGAACTGTTGGGGCGGCAGCAGCGTGCCGTCGGCGTCGCAGCGCCGCATCAGTTCGCTGACCAGCGCTGGCGGCACGGGTGTCGGTTCGTTGCCAAGGCTTACCAGCCGCGCGACTCCGTAAGTCGAATTCACGGCGCGCCAGCCGCCCCGCAGCACGTCCAGCGCAACAAACAGATAGCCCGGAAAGAGCGGCCGCATCTGGGTGATGAACTTGCCGCGCGCGCGTCTGGTCTCTTCCTGCATGGGCATGAAGGTCCGGAAACCCTGTCGCGCGAGGTTGCGCTCGGCGATTTTGTGGCTGTTTGCCTTGAACTGCGCCAGAAACCAGGTGGTGCCGCTGTCAGGAGTGTCCATGATGCCTCTCGCTGATGCGCCCGCAAGATGCGTTCGAATCCGGGCCGTTTCAAGATACAAGTTGGATGTTGCGCAACCGCGCTTTCGGGATCGGCGGAAATGTGTAGCAAAAGGACAGCCACAAGAAAGCGCTTTCTTGTCGATGGCCCCCACCCCCGCCATGAAAACACCCCCGTGTTCATGGAAAACCGGCGTGGTGCGTTGGGTGCGATCGCGGCGACGCAAACGGCATTTCGCGCAACCGGACAGGCGCGCATGTCGACCGATGAGCACCTTGCCCGCGCCCCTGGCAAATGCGGCATTCGCCTTGCAGTCTGGCTGATCGCGCGACATCGAGGACCCCCGGAGAGCGGAAAACGGGCAGGCAACGGTTGCAGGAGGGATGCCGCCAGCGCCGCCACAGGCCGTCATCCGCTGGCTTCGAGGATCGGCGCCTGGCAGCGTGATCGACTGTGGAAGAAAAACCCCGTAGCAGATCGACAGCAAGGAGGCTCGGCCATGATGATTCTCTACACCAACACCACGTCACCGTACTCTCGGCTGGTGCGCATCGCATGGCGTGAAAAAGGGTTGGCAAGGGAAATCGAGGAGCGGGTCATCGATCCCTGGGGCGGGGCGCCGGATTTCCTGCGTGCGAATGTCCATGAGCGGGTGCCCGCGCTGATGACCGATGACGGCCATGGCATCAGCGAAAGCGGCCTGATCCTGCAATGGCTGGAGCGTCACGCGCCCGAGCCCGCGCTTTATCCGGCCCGGGCGCTGGGCGCGGTGCTGCAACGCGCGGCCAGCGCGATGGGGGCCATCGATGTGATGGCCGCGATCATCATCAGCCGCAAGTCGAACCCGGATTTCGATACCCATTTCATGGGGCAGAAGCGCTTTCGCACCCTGTCGGCGGCGCTGGACCGGCTGGAGCAGGACCCCCCCGCCGATCTGGCCGAGAGCGCCGATATCGCCGCCATCGCCACGGCGGTGGCGCTTGATTATGCGCCGTTTCGCTTTCCGGATACGGATTGGCTGGGTCCGCGCCCGGCGCTGGCGGCCTGGCGGGCGCGGCAGGCGGGCCGGGCATCGCTGGAAGAGACGATGCCCTTCGAATAGGGCCCACCGCCGGCCCCTGTCAGCCGCGCTGCCCTTCCAAAGACCTCTGCATAACGCGATTCCGGCGCCAATGTCCCGCCCGGCGGCAACGCCGGGCAGCGCCTGCCTGCCCCCCGGCAGGCGCTTCAAACGTCGCAACCTGTTGAAACGCAGTGAGTTATTCAGACGTTATGCCAGTGGCACCGTCACGCATCAGCGCCTACCCAGGCAGGCGCTGCCCTTATTTCTTCACCCGAACCGAGTTATGCAGAGGTCTTTTCCAGCATGATCACCGAACAGGCGGCCTCGTCGAAGCCGATGACGCCGCCGCCGTTCTCGGCCAGCGCGATCCGGGCCTTGTCGGCCTGGCGGGCGCCGGCCTCGCCGCGCAGTTGCAGGGCCAGTTCGTGGATCATCGACAGGCCCGTGGCGCCCACCGGATGGCCCTTGGATACCAGCCCGCCCGACAGGTTGATCGGCCGCGCCCCGCCCAGCGCCGTGGCGCCAGAGGCGACATAGGCGCCGCCCTGGCCATCCTCGCAAAAGCCCAGCATCTCGGCCTGGTAGATCTCGCAAAAACTGGTGGCATCATGCACCTCGGCAAGGTCCACATCCGCCGGTGTCAGCCCCGCGGTCGCATAGGCGCGCAGGGCGGCAACGCGCGACAGGCCGGGCTCATCGGGCCGGCGATACTTGCCCCCCGTCAGCACGCTGGCGCGTATCTTCACGGCGCGGTCCTGCACCGCCTGCGGCTGAGCGCGCAGCCAGTCGCCCGAGCACAGAAGCGCCGCCGCCGCGCCGTCGCCGATGGGGGCGCACATCGAGCGGGTCAGCGGCCACGAGATTTCACGGTCGGCCAGCGCCTCGTCCGGCGAGACCTCGAAGCGGTATTGCGCCTTGGGGTTCAGCGAGCCGTGATGGTGGTTCTTCGATGCCGCAAAGGCGATCTGTTCGCGTGTGGTGCCGTGGTGCTTCATGTGCCAGGCGGCCTGCATGGCGTAGGTATCCATGAAGATCGTGCCTGAGCCGGGCTCGAAGGGTTTGCCGGCCTCCTTGCCGCGCTGGGCGTAGTATTCGTGCCATTCCTCGGGCTTGAGCTGGTCGATCCCGCCGGCATAGATTTCCTGCACGCGGGACGGATCGCCCGGCACGAAGGTCTTTTCCACGCCGATGGCCAGCGAGAGTTCGCAATCGCCGGACATCACGTCCTTCCAGGCGCCGTGGAACGCCATCGAGGCGGTGGCGCAGCCGCCTTCGACATTGATCATGCCCACCCGTTCGGGAAACAGCCCCTCGCGCACCAGCGGCGTGAAGCAGACCTGCCCGCGGATGTTGCGCTGCCCGAAGGTGCCCATGCCGCAATTGCCGAACCAGGACATGCCGATATCGTCGCCGTTTTCCAGCCCGGCATCGCGCAGGACGTCCAGATAGGCCTCTCTGGTCAGGGCCTGGAAGCTGTCATCGGGGCGCTTGCCGAAGGCGGTGCAGCTTGTGGCCAGGATATAGACATCGCGCATGGTGGTCTCCTTGTCGGTCGAAACGGGTTGAGCGGCACGGGCGGCGGGTGCAGCCGGGGGGTTACAGCCGGCCCGGCAGCCAGGTGGCCAGCGCCGGAAAGGTTGCGATCAGGGCCAGCGCCGCGATTTGCAGGCCGATATAGGGCAGGACACCGCGCCAGATATCCAGCGTGCGCACGCCGCGCGGCGCCACCCCGCGCAGGTAGAAGAGCGCAAAGCCGAAGGGCGGGGTCAGAAAGCTGGTCTGCAGGTTCACCGCGATCATCACCCCCAGCCAGACCGGGTCGGCGCCCAGGATGATCAGCGCCGGGCACAGGATCGGCACCAGGATGAAGATGATCTCGAGAAAGTCCAGGAAGAAGCCCAGGACGAACATCAGCACCATGGTGAACAGCATCGCCCCGGTCAGCCCGCCGGGAAGCGAGGCCAGGAAATCCCGGATCAGCGTCTCGCCGCCGAGGCCGCGAAAGACCAGCGTGAAGAGGGTGGCGCCGATCAGCACGGTGAAGATCATCGCGGTGATGCGGGCGGTACGGAAGGTGACATTCATCAGATCGCCCGCGCGGAAGGTCACCCAGGCCGCGGTCAGCAGCGACGCGGCCATCACGCCGACCAGCCCCATCGCCGCCGCCACCGCCAGCCGGTCGGCCAGCGGCGGGGCCGAGCGGCCCACGCGCAGGTCGAAGCCGGCGATCAGCGCCAGCACCCCGCCCGCAGCCATGAGCCCCGCCACGAAGACCCAGCGCAGATGCGGCGCGCGTTTCCAGCCGGCCAGCATCAGCGCGCCGACAGCGCCCACGCCCGCGGCCTCGGTCGGGGTGGCGACGCCGCCCAGGATCGAGCCCAGAACCGCCACGATCAGCAGGACTGGCGCCACCAGGGCACGCAGCAAAAGCCGCGCCTCGCTTTCGTCGCTGCGGGTGGCGATGGCCTCGGCCGGCACCGGCGGCGCCTTGGCCGGGTTGGTGAACGCGACAGCCAGTTGCAGCAGGATATAAAGGCCCACCAGCATCAGCCCCGGCACCAGCGCCCCGGCAAAGAGGTCCGTCACCCCCACCGACCGCGCTGTCGGCGTGCCCAGCGCCAGATTGGCCTGCTGGTTGGCCAAGGTCAGGAAATCGCCCAGAAACACCAGCACGATCGAGGGCGGGATGATCTGGCCCAGCGTGCCCGCCGCGCAGATCGCCCCGCAGGCGGCGGCGGCGTTGTAGCCATGGCGCATCATCACCGGCAGCGCCAGAAGCCCCATCGTCACCACCGTCGCCCCGACGATGCCGGTCGAGGCCGCCATCAGCGCCCCCACCACGCTGGTGGCGATCAGAAAGCCGCCGGGGCGCGGCCCGAAGAGGCGCGCCATGGCGATCAGCATGTCCTCGGCCAGGCGGGCGCGTTCCAGTACCAGCCCCATGAAGATGAACAGCGGCGCCGCCACGATCACCGAATTGGTGACGATGGACCAGACCCGCTGCGGCAGGAAATTCAGCTGCGCGATGCGGAAAACGCCCAGTTCGGCGCCCAGAAAGGCAAAGCCCAGCGCCAGCCCGGCCAGCGTGAAGGCCACCGGAAAGCCCAGCATCATCACCAGGATGGTGGCGCCGAACATGACCAGCGCCAGATACTCGGTGAAGAACCCGCTCATGGCGCCGGCTCGGGGTGGCGATCATGGCGGATCTTCAGCACCGCGCGCAGGGCGAAGCTCAGCGCGGCCAGCGCGGTGACCAGCACGAAGACCAGAAGCATGGTCTTCAGCAGCCAGACCAGCGGGATGCCCGAGGTTTCGATCGACCGCTCGCCCATCCGCCAGGAGCGTTGCACATAGGGCAGCGCGCGTTCCCACATCACCCAAAGGAAGGGCCCCATCAGCAGGAGCGTCCCGCCCAGATCGATCACCCCCTGCCAGCGCGGGCGCAGCGCGGAGTAAAGGATATCGACGCGCACATGCTCGCCCGTCTGCAGCGCCCAGCCGGCCAGCCCGGTCATCAGGATGACGAAGCAATAGATCACCGCCTCCTGCATCCACAGCGACCCGGTGCCGAAGACATAGCGCAACACGACATTGGCGAAGACCAGCGCCAGAAGCGGCAACAGCGCCAGCGCCAGCACCCGGCCAAGCGCGGCGGTCACTGCATCGATCACCCGGATCACGCCTTCCATGCGCGCGCGGCTCCCCCGTGGAATGTCATCTAGTGGACTGTCATCTGGCGAAACGTCATCTGGCCCGGGTTTTCACCCGATGCGGCGGGGCAGGCCCGTTGCCCACCCCGCCGACAGTCAAGGCCGCCTTGCCGCCCGGTGGCGGCAATGCGGCTCAGATCCGCGTCATCTGCCGCTCGCGGGCCTTGAAGAACGGCACCTCGGTGGCCACCGAATAGGTCGCCACCTGGCGGAAGAAGGTGTCATAGCTTTCGAACACCTCGGCGGCGCGCTCGTCATCCTGCCCGATTTCGACCAGAAGATCGTTCGAGGCCGTTGCCAGCGCGTCGATCACGTCATCGGGGAAGACCCGCACATCGACATCGTGCTCGTTGCGCAGGGTCTCGAAGAAGATCGCGTTGTTATAGGCCCAGGCGCCGCAATTGATCGAATTCGCGGCCTGAATGGCGTGCTCCATCGCTTGCTTGTGGCGGTCGGGCAGTTCGTCCCACAGATCGGCATTGAAGCCGACCTCGCCGGCCGAATTCACCTCCTGCCAGCCGGGGGCGTAGTAGTAGCGCGCATGCTGCTGGAAGCCCGAGACGGTATCCAGCCACGGCCCCTGCAGCGCGGTGGCGTCGATCGTGCCGGCCTGCAGCGCCGGGAAGATTTCCTGCGCGGGGATCATCATGGCGTTGACGCCCACACGGCGCATCACCTCGCCCGCCAGACCCGGCATGCGCATGGTCAGGCCGCGGAAATCCTCGAGGCTGTTGATCTCGCGGTTGAACCAGCCGCCCATTTGGATGCCGGTCTGCCCGGCGGTGAAGCAGATGAGGTTGAACAACTCGCGGAAATGGCGGTGCTGAAGGTCCTGCCCGCCACCGTGATACATCCAGCCCAGATGCTCCAGCGCCGTCAGGCCGAAGGGCACCTGCCCGAAAAAGGCCGAGGCCCGCCACTGACCGGCCAGATAGATGGGCGTGGAATGGTAGCAATCCGCCGCGCCAGAGCCGACGGCGTCGAACACCTCCAGCGGGCCGACAAGTTCGCCCGCCGCGGCCACATCGACCGTGACCTCGCCATCGGTCAGCGCCTCGGTGAAGCGCGCGAAATCATAGGCGATCACCGCCAGACCGGGCAGATTGTGCGACCAGCTCATCACCATCTGCAGGGTCCGGCGGTTTCTGGCCACCGCTGGCGCGGCCAGTGCGGCGGGCGCCGCTGCTGCAGTTGCCGCCAGAAAAGTGCGTCTTTTCAGTGTCATGTTCGTCCTCCCCTAAGGCGCATGGGATGTTGGTGGCGAACTCCCTCCCGAAGATTCGAGCCGCGACATGCGCCATGACACTGGACAATGCCGAAAAATCTGAAATAGTCAACCAAACGATTGATTGGCTCCCTGCCGGTCGCCGCACCGGTTCCGGCAAGCGCCCGATCAACTGCATGGGGAGGGGTTGATGATGGCAGTATCAGATGCAAAGCGCAGCGGTGGGCTGGTCTATGATCCGTCCGCTTCGGAAATCGTGTCAGACCCTTATCCGGTGCTGCTGGCCCTGCAGCGCGACGACCCCGCGCATTGGAGCCCGGCGGTCAAGGCCTGGATCCTGACGCGCTATGATGATGTGAAGCGCAGCCTCGCCGCGCCCAGCATGTCGGTCAATCGCATCAAGCCTTTCTACGATTCGCTGCCCCCCGATGACCGCGCCACGCTGGCCGAATTCATGCGCTATCTGACGCTGTGGCTGGTTTTTCGGGATCCGCCGGAACACACCCGCCTGCGCCAGTTGATGGCCAAGGCCTTCACCATGCGCGCCGTCGAGAACCTGCGCCCCGCCGTGCAGGAAGCCGTCGAGACCCTGGCCGACCGCCTGCCGCGGGGCACGGAATTCGATTTCGTCAACGATTTCGCCATGCAACTGCCCGCCATCGTGATCATGGACCTGCTGGGCGTGCCGCGTGAGCAGATGTTCCACCTGAAATCCTGCTCGGACCGGATGCAGCTCTTCATCGGCTCCGCCCGAAACGCGCCGGATAAATACGCCCGCGCCGCCGAGGGCGCGCATGAAATGGCGACGCTGTTTCGCGAGTTGATCGCCCAGCGCCGCGCCGAGCCGCGTGAGGACCTGATCTCGGCCTTCATCGCCGCGCGCGATGACGATGATACTCTCAGCGAGGACGAGCTGATCGCCGCCTGCATGCTGGTCATGTTCGGCGGGCATGAGACCACGACCAACCTGCTCGCCGGCGGCATGGCCAAGTTCATCGCCAACCCGGATGCCGCGCAGGCCCTCGCCGCCGATCCGGGCCTGGCGCGCGGCGCGGTCGAGGAATGTCTGCGCCTTGACGGGCCCTCGGGGTCGATGGCGCGCGTGGTGGCGACCGAGCATGAGGTCCATGGCAAGACGCTGGCCCCCGGCGAGCGGGTCTTTGCCATGCTCAACGCCGCCAACATGGACCCGGCGGTGTTCGACGATCCGCAGCAATTCGATATCACCCGCAGCCCGAACAAGCACCTGACCTTCGGCTATGGCCCGCATTTCTGCATGGGCGCGGCCCTGGCGCGGCTTGAGGGCGAGGTCGCCTTTCCCGAACTGGTGCGCCGCTTTCCGGGGCTGCGGCTGGCCGGCGATATCGACTGGCACGCAACCATCATCATGCGCGGGCCGCGCGTGATGCCGGTGCGGATAGACTGATCGGGAAGCGGGAGGAAGAAGTCATGGCGGATGTGGTCATTGCCGGGGGTGGGCGTTCGGGGCTTGGCGCCTTTCGCGGCGGGCTGTCGGGGCTGGAGATGACGGCGCTGGCCGGACAGGTGGCCGCCGGCGTATTGGCGCGCGACGCGGTGGCGCCTGAAGCCTTGGACCATATGGTCTTCACCACCACCGTGCCCTCGGACCGTGACAGCCTGTTCGCCGCGCGCGTCGTCGGCATCCGTGCCGGGCTGCCGGAAGAGGCCGGCGCGCTGGGCGTGGTGCGGGCCTGTGCCTCGGGGCTGCAGGCGATCCTGTCGGCGGCGCAGCAGGTCGCCTCGGGCCATTCACGGCTGGCCATGGCCGGCGGCGGCGAAAGCTATTCGCGGGCGCCGCATGCTCTGGTGGGGCTGCGCGGCGGGTTGCCGCGCGGCGGTCAGATGATGGAGGACATGCTGGACTGGGCCTATCGCTGCCCCTTCAGCCAGGAATACATGGGCGAAACGGCCGAGAATCTGGCCCAGGATTACGGCCATCAGCGCGACGCGATGGACGAATGGGGCGCGATGAGCCAGGCCCGCGCCCTCGCCGCGCAGCAATCGGGCTTTCTGGCGCGCCAGATCGTGCCGGTAAAGGTGCCGGTCAAGGGCGGCGAGGCGGTGTTCGAGACGGATGAGTGCATCCGCCGCGATGCCACGCCGGAAAAGCTGGCCAGTCTGCGCCCGGTCTTCCGGCAGGGCGGGGTGGTGACGGCGGGCAATGCCTCGACCGTCAACGATGCCGCCGCTTTCGTGCTGGTGGGCGAACGCGCGGCGGTGGAAGCGCAGGGCCTGGCGCCGCGCGCGCGCATCATCGACTGGCATGTGGTCGGCGTGCCGCCGCGCATCATGGGCCATGGCCCGGTGCCGGCGATCCGCGAGCTTCTGGCGCGCAACGGGCTGAGCGTGGCCGATATCGATGTCTTCGAGATCAACGAGGCCTTCGCCGCCGTCAACATCCATGCCGAGCGCGAGCTTGGCATCCCGCGCGATCTGCACAACCCCTATGGCGGCGGCATCAGCCTGGGCCATCCGCCGGGCGTGACCGGGGTGCGCATGGCGCTGAGCGCGATGCAGCACCTTGAAGACACTGGCGGGCGACGCGCGGTGCTGTCGATGTGCCTTGGCGCCGGTCAGGGCATGGCCATGCTGATCGAGCGCGCGTGATGCAGACCTTGCATGACGCCCTCACCGCCGCCGCCGCGCGCTGGCCCGATGGCAGCTTTCTCGCCGTGCCGCCCCGCGCCGGGCGCCCCTATCTGCCGCAAGGCGCCGAGATCAGTTTCGCCCGGGCCCTTGCCGCCGTCGATACGCTGGCCGATGCCTGGGCCGCTGCGGGCTGGGGGACGGGCCACCGGGTGGCGCTGGCGCTGGACAATCACCCGGCGCATGTCCTGCATTTCCTGGCGCTCAACCGGCTCGGCGTCAGCCAGATCCCGGTCAACCCCTATTACCTGCAACCGGAACTCGAATACCTGCTGGCGCATTCCGAAGCCGATATCGCCCTCGCGCTGCCCTGGCATGTGGAAAAGGTCGGCGCCGCCGGTGCCCTGCCGGTGCTGGAATGGGGCGATACCAGCGACCCGGGCGCCTTCGCTCCGCCGCCGCCGCCGCGCCCGGCAGGCAGCGAGGCGCCGGGCCTGCACAGCGAAATCGCGCTGATCTACACCTCCGGCACCACCGCCCGGCCCAAGGGCGCAATCATCGACAACGCCTTTGCCCTTGCCGTCGGGCGCTGCTACGCCGAGCATGGCGGGGCGCTGACCGTGCGCGAGGGCGTCGAGCGCATCTTCGTGCCGCTGCCCTATTTCCACGTCAATGCCGGCATCAACACGCTGGCGCTGGCGTTGCTCAGGGGGGTGTGCATGATCGTGCCGGATCGTTTCCACGCCGACAGTTTCTGGACCGATATCGCCACCACGCGCGCCACGGCGATGCATTATCTGGGCATCATCCCGCCGGTGCTGATGAAGGCGCCCCCCGGCCCGCAAGACCGCGCCCACGGGCTGCGCTACGGCCTCGGCGCGGGGCTGGACCCGGCGCTGCATCAGGCCTTCGAGGCCCGCTTCGGCTTTCCCATGGTCGAGGTCTGGGGCATGACCGAAACCGGCCGCTTCCTGGCCGATTGCCACGCGCCCCGCCAGCCCCATACCCGCGCCTTCGGCCGGCCGATGCCGGGGCATATGGAGGCGATGGTGGTGGGTGATGACGGGCAGGAAGTGCCGCGCGGCAGCCCCGGCGAGATGGTCGTGCGCGCCCCCGGCCCCGATCCGCGCGCCGGCTTCTTTCGCGGTTATCTGAAGAACCCGCAGGCCACCGAAGAGGCCTGGCGCGGCGGCTGGTTCCATACCGGCGATGTGGTCACGCAATCCCAGGACGGGATGCTCTATTTCGTCGAGCGCGCGAAGAACCTGATCCGCCGCTCGGGCGAGAATATCTCGGCCGCCGAGGTCGAGGATGCGCTGATCGACTGCCCGGATGTGGGCCGCGTGGCGGTGCTGTCGGTGCCCGACCCGATGCGCGATGAAGAGGTGATGGCGGTGATCGTCCCCGCCCCCGGCGCCGCCCCCGATGCCGAAACAGCGGCGCGTATCCTGGCCTTCGGGCGTGACAGGCTGGCCTATTACAAGCTGCCCGGCTGGATCGCCTTTCGCGATGATCTGCCGGTCACCGGCAC
>SKNG01000199.1 GCA_007120685.1 Paracoccaceae bacterium
GTCCAAATGGACGCCCATTCTGCCATCTCTCTCCAAATCCAACACCTCCACTGCACGAGTGCGTGCAGAATGCTGGCTTCACGTCAGAAATGGCAGGAGGGGATCGGCGTCGCGCTTACGCTTGTCCAGCGCCTCGGGGTGAAGCTTGAGCCGGCCCTTGCCGCGGCAGGCGAATTCAGCGGGCGCGGGTCAGCGTCCATCATGTACAAAAAGCCCCATCCTGGACAAGATAGGGGCGGCCCTGCCCGTAACGGGCCAGCCTGTCGGAGTGGGGTTCGAACAGGACGGCGCAGCACAAGACGACCCCGGCCTGACCCCGCCGGTTCAGGGTCTGATTCCGCGCAGGATCAGGCCCGTCACCTCATCGGCGATGTGCTCGGCATCCAGCGGCGCGGCATCGGGCCAATCCAGCATGAACCGGACCTCGACTTGGTGCAGGGCGTAGTGCTGGGTCAGGGCCCAGATGTGGAACTGCAAGAGCACAGGATCGACCGGGCGGATCAGGCCAGCGGCGATCCAGCCTTCGATCACCCGGGCCGCGCCCTGCGTTGCTGCGCGCGAGGCGTCCCACAGCGGGCGCAGCAGGGGGGCGCCGCGCATCACCTCGCCGGTGAACATCCGCGCGACCTCGGGGTGGTCCAGCGCGTGGCGAATCTTGCGGCCGATATAGGCCCGTAAAAAGGGTTCTGGCCCCTCGGACATGTCGAGCCCGTGGAACAGATCCGCCCAGACACCGACGATATGGCGCAGCGCCTCGACATAGAGGTCTTCCTTGCTGCTGATGTAATAGTGCAGCTTGGTCTTCGAGATCCCGGCGCGGTCGGCGATGGCCTGGGTCGAGGCGCCGTGCAGCCCGTTGGCGGCGAATTCGGCGATGGCGGCCTGGCGGATCGTCTCCATCAGTTCCTCGCGCCGGGCAGCGAGATCGGCGCGGACGGCGGAGCGGCTCATGGGCGCGGCCCCAGCCAGGCGGTGGCCTCGACCTCGATCAGGATCTCGGGCGACGGCATCATCGCGCTGACCTCGACCACGGTAGAGACCGGGGGCGTTTCGGAAAAGAACGTCCGGCGCACGGTGTTGTAGCGGGGCAAGTGGTCCAGACCCCTGAAATACTGCACCAGCTTGAAGATATCGACCATCGTCCCGCCCGCGTCCTCGATGGTGGCGCGGATGCGGTCCAGCACGAACCAGCTCTGCGCGATGATCGGTCCATCCTTGGCATCGACGCTGAATTCGCCGGTCCGCCCGATCCGGTCAGCCACCCCCGGAGGCAGGTCGTCATAGCCGCGGATGACCAATCCGGCAGTCGGATCGACGGCGATCACGCCCGAAAGGAAAACGAAATCCCCCCGCCGGGTCCAGGCGGAATAACGCGCCAGCGGCTTTGCGATGTCACTCATGGCGGCCCCTCCTCCGGGCCTCGTGCAGCCTGTCAGAGCCTTTGCATCAGCGCACCGACCTTGTCCAGAAAACGCGCCCGGTCGGCCTGGGTGCGATGGTTCATCCCGTAAAGCTGGCGCCAGTGATAGCGGCAGCGGGGGTGAAAGATCGGGCGCAGGCCCCGCGTCCACAGGCTGCGGCCCGGGTCACGGATCATCCTGATCCACCACCAGGGTGAGCCCGAGGTGGTGATCCCGACGAAGGTGCGGATCTTGGTCAGCTGCCCGGTCGGGCGGTGTTTCGCGGATTTCGGAATGTCGAAGGTCACGCCCGGCAGCCAGACGCGTTCCAGCCAGCCCTTCAGCATGGCCGGCGCGCCGTAATACCAGGTCGGATAGATCACGATAAGCCCCTCGCACCAGCGCAGATCGTCGATATGGTCCCGCACCCCGGCGATGTTGGCCTGAGGGTCCGACAGGTAGCGGTCCCATTCGACCCGGCTCAGCACCGGATCGAAGGCTTCGGCATAAAGGTCGCGCAGCCGGATCTCGTGTCCGGCGGCGCGCAGGGTTTCTAGCACGCGGTCGCGCAGGGCCGCGCCATAGCTGTCGGGGCCGGGATGCGAAAAGACCACAAGCAGACGCATGGCGCGGGAGCCCTTTCAGCCGCTCAGTCCGGCCGCCGGTCCATGCCGACGCCGTTGTTGACGAACTGATCGGTGGCCACCCGCTCCAGCGCCACGGAACCCTCGGGGATGATCCCGCTTTCCTCGGACAGTTGCAGGAAGGCGGCCACCCGCTCCATGCTCATCGCGCCGATCCCGTATTCCAGCGCCCGGCCGGAATCGATGATCTCCAGCTCCATCAGATGCGCGACCTCGCGCTCGAGCTGCTCGACAGTGGCATCGGGATTGGCCTCCATGATCAGTGCGAAAGCGGCTGTCCGGTCGCCATAGAGGTAGTTATACCAGCCGATGATCGAGGCATCCATGAAGCGCTGCACCAGATCGGGGTTGTTCTCGACCAGATCGGTCCGGGTCTCGATGGTGGTGGAATAGGTCGACCAGCCGTGATCGGCCATGATGAAGACATCGGCCTCGAAGCCCTGCGCGGCCAGCCGCAGCGGTTCCGAGGTGGCATAGCCCTGCTGGACGATGGTCTCGTCATTCAGGAACTGCGCCAGGTTGAAGCCATAGGGGCGCAGCTGTTCGTCACGGAAACCCTGGGTGGCGGTCAGCCACTGCCAGAAGCTGAACTGCCCGTCGCGGCTGATCAGGACCGTCGGCGCGTTGGGCAAGTCTTCCCAGCCGTCATACTGCCCGCCATGGGCGATCAGCACCTGCGGATCACGCTGGAAGAAAGCGCCGACGACCATGGTGGGGATTTCATTTCGCACATTGTCGAAGGACAGCAGCAGATTTCCCGCCATCAGGAAATCCAGCCGCCCGGCAGCCAGCAGCGGACGGTTGTTGACCTGCGGGCCACCCATGACGATTTCCACATCCAGCCCGAATTCGGCATAGGTGCCGTCAGCCACGGCCTGATAGAAGCCGCCATGCCCGGCCTGCGCCAGCCAGTTGGTGCCGAAGCGCACGCGGTCCTGGGCGGCAGCGCCGCCCGCCATCAGCGTGACGGCCAGCGCCGCCAGAAGGGTCTTTTTCATTGCCTTGATCCTTTCCTGTTGGGGTCTTTTGTCGGGGTCTTCATTCGGCTGGAACCGGGCGCGCCATCCCGGGCGTCCAGCCCCGGGTCTTGCCTGGGTTCATCAGGCCATGCGGGTCGGCCTGGCGCTTGAAGTCGATCTGGGCGCTGTCGATCTCCTTCATCCCGCCATCCTCGATGGTGACGACATGCGGGTCATAGATCGTGCAGCCGTCCAGCCGCTCCATCTCGGCAATGATCTCATAGACCCTCTCGCGCGAGGACCAGCGCAGCAGCGGCAGGGCGAAGATCTGAATCTCGCCATGCATCCGTGCCATCTCGTGATGGAAATAGACCTCGTCGCCGTAGCGCCGCATCTGGGCCATCACCAAGCCTGGGTCGAAGGGGCGCGGATAGGCCACCTGCAGATAGGTCCAGACGCCCGGCTCGTGCTTGAGCGCCTGCAGCGTGGTGTGGTTCCAGCCGCATTCCCAGGCCGGGGGCAGGTTCGCGGCCTCGATCTGGGCCAGCGATTTCGCCAGGCTGATCCGGCCGCCAAACTCGGCGACCATCGCGGCGAAATCCTCCATCGCCTCGGGCGCGATCATCGCAAAGACGCCGTCGCGGTCAGCTGTGAAATGCGCGGTCAGGCGCTTGTAATATTGCGCGATCCGGCGCTCGACCACGGTCAGCAGATAGGCGTCGATCCCGCGTTCCTGCGCGGTCTTGGCGAAATTCAGCGCCACGTCATAGCCGTCAAACAGCGCGATGGCATGGGTCCAGTCGGTCAGCGGGACCAGCGCGTAATCCAGCGCGGTGATGATCCCGTTGGTGCCATAGGCATGCTGCACCTTCTGGATATCGGCGCCGCGCAGTTCGATCACCTTCGGATCGGGCTCCACCGTGACGACGCGGATGTAATCCACATTGCCGTCATCGCGCAGCATCCCGTGGCGGAGCGAGCCGATCCCGCCCGAACCACCGGCGATGAAGCCGCCCATCGTGGCGTGGCGCTTGGTCGAGGGGAACATGGTCAGCATCTGCCCGCTCTCGGCCACCGCCTCGGCCACCTTCTCGATCCGCGCGCCCGCCTCGCAGATCACCCGGCCGGGGCTGACCTCAAGCACCTTGTTCAGCCGCGTGACGTCCAGGATCGCGCCCCCCTCCAGCGGGACGCATTGGCCGTAATTCCCGGTCCCGCCGCCGCGCAGGGTCAGTGGCACGCCGTGGCGAGCGGCGGCGGCTGCGATGGTGATTACCTCGGCCTCGGTCTCGGGCATGACCAGAAGCTGGCCGGTGCGCCCGTCAAGCTGCTGCGACAGGATCGGAGAATACCAGTAGTAATCCTTTGACCGGGCTTCCAGCTGCTTGGGATCGTCATAGACGCGGATGGCGCCGAGTTTGGCGCGAAAGGCGGCAAGGGTCTCGGGGGATACGGTCATGCGGGGACGCTTTCCTTGGCTTGGGTTTCGGCCCCCTGTCGGATAATACGGCGCCGGGCGGCGCGGCGCAGCGCGTCCTGCCAGTCGGCACCTTCGACCAGCAGCAAATCGGCCGGGGCGCCGGGGGCGATGGCGGGTGCAGGCAGCCCCAGCGCGCGGGCGGGGGCGGTGGTGATGGCGTCCAGCCAGTCGGCCGGGTCAAGATGGGCGGCGGTGCTGGCCAGGCGCAAAGTTTCCAGCGGGTCATAGCTGCCGAAGGGATAGAACGGGTCGGCCACATTATCGGCGCCGAGCATGACCGAGACCCCGGCAGCGCGGGCCTCGTGCAGCGGGGCCAGACCGCGCAGGCGGGGGGTGCGGCCCGGTGCCCCGTCCTGCAGCCACAGGTTCGTGGCCGGCAGGACGCAGAGCGCCACCCCGGCCCGCGCCATGGCATCGAGCACCCGCGCCACCTCGGCCTCGGGTCGGACCGACAGCGAACAGGCATGGCCGCACAGCACCCGGCCCTCCATCCCATGCCGGGCGGTCAGGCGGATGATCTCGTTCAGCCCCTGCGCCTCGGGCTCCAGCCCCTCATCGACGTGAAAATCCAGCCGCAGCCCATGATCCGCCGCCAGCCGGAAGACCCGCGCCAGCAGCTCGGGATAGCCGGCGTGGCGATAGAGGAAGGCGCCCAGCACCCCGTCACCCGTGGCGGCGACATGGGCGGCAATGGGCGGGCCGTGGTCAGGATCGCCCAGCAGATCGACGGGCAGAAGCGGCGCACGCTGCAGCGTCACGGGCGCATCCGCCGCCATTTCGCCCAGCACATCCCAGGCCAGCGGCACGCCCGGTTCCACCCAGTCGACATGCGTGCGCAGGGCGCCCATCCCGGCCCCGGCCGCCTCGGCCAATGCCCGCCCTGCGCGGGCACGGATGTCCTCTGGCGTCCAGTCGGCGCGGTCGGCCAGCGTGGCCTCGATGGCGGGGAACAGGCCCGGCGCGGCGGGCCGGGCGCGTGGCCAGAGGAAGGTCTTGTCCAGATGCAGATGCGGATCGACCGGCAGCGGCAGCGCCTGCCAGTCGGCCGGCCCCGGCATGGGCGCAATCCGGGCGATCCTTGCGCCCGCGATTTCCAGCGCGACCGTGGCGCCGTACAGCCCGACCCGCTCAACTCTCACGCTTGATCTCGCTTTCGTGCCACTTGCCCAGCACCAGCTTCGACGCCAGCGAGGTCATCAGGAAGATTGCCACCCCCAGCAGCGAGACCAGCACCAGCGCCGCGAACATCCGCGGGATCTCGTTGCGGAAGCTTGATTCGATGATCCGTGACGCCAGCCCGGTATTCGCCCCCGTGGCGCCTGCCACGAACTCGGCCACCACCGCACCGATCAGCGCCAGCCCGCCGGCGATCTTCAGCGCCGCCATGAAATAGGGCAGCGCCGAAGGCGCCAGCAGCAGCCGCAACCGCTGCCAGGGCGTGGCGCGGTAGAGCGTGAAGAGGTCGCGCAGGTTGTGGTCGGTGGACCTGAGCCCCACCACCGTGTTCGACAGGATCGGAAAGAACGCCACCAGCCAGGCGCAGACCAGAAGGGCGGCGAAGGTGTTGTGCACATAGATCAGGATCAGCGGCGCGATGGCCACGATCGGCGTGACCTGCAGGATCACGGCGAAGGGGAAAAGGCTCATCTCGATGGGCCGCGACAGGGCAAACAGCGCGCCCAGCAGCACCCCGCCGACGATGGCCAGGAACAGCGACCAGAAGGTCAGCCGCACCGTGAACCAGGCCGAGCGCATCAGCGAGGGGCCATCGACCATCAGCGTAGCCCAGATCCGGCTGGGAGCGGGGACCAGGAAATGCGGGATCGCCTTGTACCAGACCCAGAACTCCCAGAAGGCCACCGCCGCGGCCAGGGTGGCGATGGGCAGCACCCAGGCCAGAATCCGCTGGCGCCGGGCGCGGGCCAGGGCGGCAGTGTTGACCGGGGCGGCATCGCCGCTGTCGCCGTCGTCAATGGTCGATGTCGTCGCCATGCAGCGTTCCTTTCAGCACCTCGCTGACCCGCGCCGCCTCGGCCGAGAATTCAGGCGAGACGCGGTATTCCTCGCCCCGCGGCCAGGGGGCGCCCACGGTCAGATCGGCCACCACGCGGCCCGGGCGGGCGGCCATGACGGCAATGCGGTTGGACAGATAGACGGCCTCGAACACCGAATGAGTGACGAAGATCACGGTCAGCTTGTGTTCATGGGCCAGGCGGATGACGTCGTTGTTCAGCTTCGAGCGCGTCATCTCGTCCAGCGCAGCGAAGGGCTCGTCCATCAGCAGGATACGCGGCCGGGTGACCATGGCACGGGCGATCGAGACGCGCATCTTCATCCCGCCGGACAGCTCGCGCGGATAGGATTTCTCGAATTTCGACAGCCCCACCTCGACCAGGGCGGCACGCACACGCTCGGCCGCCGCACGGCGCGACAGGCCCGCCAGCCTGAGCGGCAGCCAGACATTGTCGAAGACCGTGCCCCAGGGCATCAGCGTCGGTTCCTGAAAGACGAAGCCCAGATCCTGCTCGACCTTTTCCTCGGGCGGCGCGATCTCGATGGTGCCTGCGGTGACCGGCAGAAGCCCCGCGATCATCTTGAGCGCCGTGGACTTGCCGCAGCCCGAGGGGCCGAGGAAGCTGATGAAATCGCCCCGGTCGATGGTCAGGCTCATGTCCTCGACCGCCAGCACATGCCGGCCGAATTCCTTGCGCACGCGGTCCAGCCGGATCAGCGGGGCGGTCATGCGCAGCCCTCGCGGCGTGGGGGACGCCCCGTCGACGGGGCGTCGGAACGGGCCGTCGACGGCCCGTCACCGGCCGGTCGTGACCGGCCGGCAAGGACAGCAAGCCCGGTCATCCCTCCGCCTCCGGGTCGGCGGGATTGTCGAGGGTGGAGAGCGGCAAGGCAGCAACCTCCTGCAGAAGCATGACCAGTTCGCGCGCCGCGTGGTCGATGAAGGTGCGGCCCTTGTCGGCCGTGGCGGCGGCGGCGTTGCCCATCGCGCCCGCCGGGTGCAGGTCCTGCGCCTGCCAGCCCAGCTTGCCGGCGGGACCAAGGCCCAGATGCCGGTGGGTCGCGGCCAGCCTTGCATTCAGCGGACGGAAATCACGCGCACGCTCCATCGCCACCAGATCGGCCCTGAGCGCCAGCATCATGCTGGTTTCCATGTCGCCCGCATGGACGCCGTGCCGCGCCTCGTCCGCGGTCAGCAACCCCTCGGGCAGGCCCATGGCGAACCAGTTCGTGGCCACCGTCAGCATCCCGTGCCTGACCCGCAAATCCCGCGCCACGATGTCCATGGGCGCGATCTGCCCGCCATGGCTGTTCAGGAACACGAGCTTGCGCACCCCCGCAGCCGCCACGCACTCGCCGAGTTCGGACCACATCGCCATCAGCGTCGCGGCGGAAAAGGTCAGCGTGCCCGGAAAGCGGCTGTGCTCGTTGCTCTTGCCCACCGCGCAGGTGGGCAGGAACAGCGCCGGGCAGCTGTCGGGGATCAGCGGCAGCGCGGCGGCGATGATCCCGTCCAGGATGTCGCGGTCCACCGACAGCGGCAGATGCGGCCCGTGCTGTTCGATGGCACCGACCGGCAGCACGGCGACCAGCCTGCCTCGGTCAAGTGCTGCGAAATCCTGCGATGTGTAGTCGGCCCAGAAGCGGTGCTTCACGCCACCCCCCTTTCCAGCGGCAGCGGCTTGCCCGGCGCCAGTGCCCCGGCGGCGGCAATGATCGCCTGCCGGTCGATGCTGAAATGACGATAGAGATCGGCCACCGTCCCGGTCTGGCCGAAATGCTCGACCCCCAGCGCGGCGACCCGGTGACCATGAACGGCGCCCAGCCAGGACAGCGTGGCGGGGTGGCCGTCGATCACGGTGACGATCAGGCAGTGCCGCGGCAGCCCCGCCAGCAACCCCTCGACAGGGGCCTCGGCCGCCTCGCCCCGCATCCGCGCGCGTTGCGCCGCCTGCCAGCCCGCATTCAGCCGGTCGGCCGAGGTGACGGCCAGCACCCCCACATCGCGCCGGCCTTGCGCGACATGCAGCGCGGCCGCGATGGCCTCGGGCGCGATGACGCCCTGATAGGCGATCACCACCTCGGCATTCGGCCCAGGCGGGCGCAGCCAGTAGCCACCATCGACCACGCCCTGCCGGATTTCGGCCAGCGGGCGGCGGGGCTGTTCCAGCGGCTTGGTGGAAAGCCGCAGATAGACCGAGCCGCCCCCGGCCTCGCGCGCCCAGTCCGCCCCCTCGGCCGCGCCGCCGTCGCGCTGCATGTAGGCGAAGGCCCAGTCCATGATGACGGCCAGTTCATCGGCGAAGGCGGGCTCGAAAGCGGCCAGCCCGTCCTGGCTCATCCCGATCAGGGGCGTGCCGACCGACTGATGCGCGCCCCCCTCGGGCGCCAGCGTCACCCCTGACGGCGTGGCGACCAACAGGAAGCGCGCGTCCTGATAGCAGGCATAGTTCAGCGCATCGAGGCCGCGGGCGATGAAAGGGTCATAAAGCGTGCCCACCGGCAGAAGCCGCTCGCCGAAGACCTCATGGCTCAGCCCCGCCGCGCCCAAGAGCAGGAACAGGTTAATCTCGGCGATGCCCAGCTCGATATGCTGCCCCTCGGGCGAGAAGGCCCATTTCTGCGCCGAGGGCACGCGCTCGGCGCGGAAGGTGTCCGAGATGGTTTCGCGCGCGAACAACCCGCGGCGGTTCACCCAGGGGCCGAGATTGGTCGAGACCGTCACATCGGGCGAGGTGGTGACGATCCGCGCGGCCAGCGGGCTGTCGGATTTGGCCAGTTGATCCATCAGCTTGCCGAAGGCCGCCTGGGTCGAGATCTCGGCATCCGCCAGCGCCTCCAGCCCCGGCACCGGCAGCGCCGGCGCGCTGGTCCTGCGGGGGCCGGCGGCGAAGAAGGGCAGCCGGGTTATCAGCGCCTCGAATTCGGACCCGGATAGCTCCAGCCCCTCGGCCCGGTCCCATTCGTGGCCGGGGCGGATGTTCATCGCGGCGCGGAACTCTTCCATCTGCGCGGGTGTCATCAGCCCGGCATGGTTGTCCTTGTGCCCGGCCAGCGGCGTGCCCCAGCCCTTGACGGTATAGGCAACGAAGGCGGTGGGCCGGTCATGCGCGGCGGCCTGCGCGAAGCCGTCCAGCAGCGTGTCGATGCAATGCCCGCCCAGGTTCTCCATCAGCGCGGCCAGTTCGGCATCCGTCCGCCGGTCCAGCAGCGCTGAGACCGGACCCTGATCGCCCAGGTCATCGGTCAGCCGCTTGCGCCAGGCCGCGCCACCCTGAAAGGTCAGCGCGGAATAGAGCGGGTTGGGACAGGCATCGATCCAGTCCCGCAACCGCTCGCCCCCGGGCTCGGCAAAGGCCGCGCGCTGCAAAGTGCCGTATTTCAGGCGGATCACATCCCAGCCGAAAGCCCCGAAGATCGCCTCGATCCGGTCCGAGAGCCCCTCGCGCACCACCCCGTCCAGCGACTGGCGGTTGTAGTCGATCACCCACCAGCAGTTCCTGAGCCCGTGCTTCCAGCCCTCCTGCAGGCATTCGTAGATGTTGCCCTCATCCAGTTCGGCATCGCCGACCAGCGCCACCATCCGTCCCTCGGGGCCCTGGCCCAGGCCCTTTGCGCGCAAATAGTCCTGCACCAGGCTGAAAAAGGCCGTGATCGCCACGCCCAGCCCCACCGAGCCGGTGGAGAAGTCGACGTCATCGACATCCTTGGTGCGCGAGGGGTAGGACTGCACGCCCATGAAGCCCCTGAAATCCTTCAATTTCTTTAGCGGCAGCCGGCCGGCCATGTATTGCAGCGCATGGAATACCGGCCCGGCATGGGGCTTGACCGCCACCCGGTCCTGCGGGCGCAGCACCGTGCCATAAAGCACTGCCATCAGCGTCACCATCGACGCGCAGGACGCCTGATGCCCGCCCACCTTCACACCGGCTGCCTTGTCGCGAAGGTGGTTGGCGTTGTGGATCGTCCAGGCGCTCAGCCACAGCGCCTTGCGGGCAATGGCGGCCAGTTCGGCGCGATTCGGTTTCTCCAGTTGAGCCATCCATCCCCCGAATCCTGCGACACGCGGTTGATGTCCATGCAAAGCTGCACAGGTCGTTCAGCTTTGTCAAACCATTTGGTTCAATCAAATGGTCTGCCTGACCAACAACGACAGCGTGAGCGTGGTGCGATAGCGCTCTGGCTCGGCAGTGAACGGGTCGAAACCAAATCCCGATGGATGGGGGCGCTTGGTGATGGTAACGTCTGACATGTGGCGTATCCCTTTCTCGGCAGAGAATTGCGTCGACACGACACCGCCATGATATGTCGCCCCTCAGGGCATCACCAACTTTTGCGCGTGTCTCCGTTGTCTCTTGAGCCGTGTTGTGCTGCCGTCCGGCCCTGAGAGGCTGATCCGAAAAGAGTTGGGTGAATTCAGCAGGTTGTGATTCTGTTCGTTTGCGAGACAGAACGGAGATCGCCATGGCCTGGACTGAATTCACCCGCGCTCGATATGAGCGCAGCGGGGGCAGATACGCAAGCGATGCCAGCGATGCGGAGTGGGCGCTGGTGGCGCCGCTGATGCCCGCACCCAAGAGGGTCGGCCGGCCGCGCACGACCGACCTGCGCGACGTTTCGACGCGATTCTCTACATCGCCACGACCGGATGTCAGTGGCGGATGCTGCCGAACGACTTCCCGCCGGTCTCGACGGTGCGGCGCTACTTCTACGACTGGCTTGACAACGGTCTGCTGGAAGAGTTGAACCGCCACCTCGTCGCGGCGGCGCGTCAGGCCGCAGGGCGCGCGGCTGACCCATCCGCGGGCGTGATCGACAGCCAGAGCGTGAGAACCACGCAAAGCGGAGGGATCAGGGGGTATGACGCCGGCAAGCGCGTCAACGGGCGCAAGCGCCACATCGTCACCGATACCGTCGGGCTTCTTGTCGGGCTTGCCGTGCACGGTGCCGATGTTCAGGATCGTGACGGCGCCCCGGGCCTGCTGAAATCGATCTCGACCGCCTACCCGCTGCTTCGTCACGTCTTCGCCGATGGCGGCTATGCCGGGCCCAAACTGAAGGGCGCGCTGGAAAAGATCGGACGCTGGACGTTGCAGATCGTCAAACGCTCGGATACCGCGCAGCGCTTCGAGGTAATCCCGCGCCGCTGGGTCGTCGAACGCACCCTCGCGTGGCTGGGAAGGTGCCGCCGAATGGCGAAGGACTGGGAAAAGACCATCGCCAGCGCTCAGGCGTGGCTCCTCATCGCGCACATCAGGCGCGTCACCCGCATGTTGGCAAGGCCATGACATCACGCAGAGAGTTTCGGATCGGACTCTAAGACTGCATCGCGGCCTGACGCTTTCGGCTCCTCTTCGCTTGCCAGCTCTTCAAAATGCCTTGCAACCGTGGCGAGGAGCTACTACTCACCTGTTGGCCCGAGGTTCGGAGAGGTGCCGGAGTGGTCGAACGGGGCGGTCTCGAAAACCGTTGTGGGGGTGACCCCACCCAGGGTTCGAATCCCTGTCTCTCCGCCACATCACAGTGTCAAGCCATTGATAAGGCGACATAAACTGGCAGAAGTGCCGAGCGCGCCCCACAATCACGCCCACAATCGGCCATTCATCACGTTCCCTTGACCCGCTTTCCCCGGCCCGCACCCGCGCGCCGGAAACCCGGATCGGAGGAACCGACCATGCCGATAGACAGACAAGCCACGCTCGAACGGCTCAACGCCTGCTGCGCCGCCTTCAACCTGACGCCGCCCCCGGTGGACTTCGACGGCGAAGGGAACGAGAACGACGCCCTGTTCGCCCTGTGTGATCGGGAAGGGATCAGCCTTGAGTGGCTGTTCAGGGGCGAAGGGGAAGCCAAGCCGGGATTGATGGCCTGCGCCCGCGCCGCCCTCGACAGAATGACGGGCGACGAACTGTCCCGCGCCTACAGCGCCTTGCTGGAACAGCAGCGCGAAGGCGGTTGCCCGGTGACGACGCCGCGCCGGTCTCCCGCCGCGACAGCCCCCGGCTTCGGTTGGGGGTTTCCGGGCGCTGCAAGGCTGGTCAGAGCGGCAGAAGGCATTCCCCGTAACGGGTGAGCAATCGCAAGCACTCGCGCGACCCTGACCGGGGTCAATTCAAGCCTCTGCCGGATCATGGCGGCACGGCTTCCCGGCGTCAGCCGCCGGCTATTCGCGCCCGGTGCCGGGGGGTGGGGGAAAATCGGGCGCGCGGTGTCTGGCTCGACTGCCACGCGCGCGGATTTTCATTTTTCGTTTTCGGGCTAGCCATCAATCGCTAAGCTGAAACCCTCGTGGCGTGCCAAGATGATTCGACGCCTCGTCTGCTGCCGCGAGCATCTGAGAGGGCACCGCCATGATGAGCCTCATTCGCTGCGCGGTACTTGCCGCAATGCTTGCGCTCGCTTCAGCCGCTGCGCTGGGAACGACGGTGCAAAATTAGGCCACGGTAGCGGCGGGATAGTCCTGCTGCGGGCGGAGTAAAATCCAGCCACTTTTCCCTTCTTGCGTCAGCAGGGAGGGTGGGGAGATCTATA
>SKNG01000219.1 GCA_007120685.1 Paracoccaceae bacterium
GGCGGTCCAGTTCCGCCATGAAGGCCGCACGCCCCACCAGACGCTCCACGTCGCGCACCTGCCGCTTTACAACACCGCCACGCCGCGCCTCGGCGCAGGAGAACACCTGCGCGAGCCAGATATCGGGCGTAAGGTATTCAGGCAGCGGTGGCATGCCCACAGCATGACCTGTTCGTGGTAAAGCACCGGTTAACCTTCCTGCGCCGCCAAAACGAAGTCCGCCACCCGGCCTGCATCCTTTACCCCCGGGGCGGTTTCCACGCCGGACGCCACATCGACCTGCCGCGCCCCGGTCAGCGCCACCGCCTGCGCGACATTGCCCGCGTGCAGCCCGCCCGCCAGCAGCCAGGGCACCGGCCAGCGCCGGCCGGCAATCAGCCGCCAGTCGAAGGCCAGCCCGTTGCCCCCCGGCAGCGCCGCACCCGGCGCGGGCTTGGCATCGACCAGCAGCATGTCGGCCACCTGGGCGAAACGGTCCAGGGCAGGCAGGTCGTCCGGCCCCGCCACCCCGACCGCCTTGATCAGCGGCAGCCCGTGGCGGGCGCGCAGCGCGGCCAGACGATCAGGGGGCTCGGCGCCATGCAGTTGCAGGAAATCCAGCGGTACCTCGGCCAGAACGGCGTCGATCAGCGCATCATCGGCGTCGACGAACAGCCCCACGCGCGCCATCCCCGCTGGAGCAGCGAGCGCGATGGCGCGGGCCTGGGCGATGCCCAGCGCGCGCGGCGAGGGGGCGAAGAAATTCAACCCGGCATAGGCTACGCCGGCCCGGGCGAGAGTGTCCATGTCCACCGGTCGGGTCAGGCCACATACCTTGACCCGCACCCCGGGTTTGACAGGATCCGCCCCGCCACCCGGCGTTGTCATTGCCGGGCCGGCGCCTCTTCAAGAATGTCCAGCACGTCGTCGCCCTTGTCCGACCGCGTCGCGCGCACCGGCACCGAGGACGCGGCGCCGGAACCCTTTCGCGCGCTCTCGCCCGCCGCCCGCAGTGTCGCCACTTCGCGGCGCAGTTGCGCGGCCTCTGCCCGGTAGTTGCGTTCGCGCAGCCATTCCCAGATCAACCCCACGAACAGCCCCAGGCCTGCCGCGCCCCCCACCACCACAAAGACCGGCAGCGTGACGGTCAGTTCGAAACCGACAAAGGTGGTGATAGTCTCTGGCCAGGCGTGCAGCGTCACCAGACCATAGTTGGCCAGCGCAACCGTGACCGCCACCAGCAGCACGATCAGCAGCAATACGTAGCGGATAAACCTCATGGATGCCTTCAACCTTCCTTGCCGTTCAACCGGTCGCGCAGCAGCTTGCCGGTCTTGAAGAAGGGCACCGCCTTATGTTCGACCTCGACCGCCTCGCCCGTGCGCGGATTGCGCCCCAGCCGGGCATCACGGTGCTTGACCGAGAACGCGCCGAAGCCCCGCAGTTCGACCCTTTCGCCCCGCGCCATGGCCTCGATGATTTCCTCGAAGAACGTGTTGACGATGCGTTCCACATCACGCTGGTACAGATGCGGGTTGTCATCTGCCAGTCTCTGGATCAGTTCCGAACGGATCATGGCCCCCCCCGGTGGCACAGTGAAGTCAGACTGACGCGCGCCATCTGCGGGCGCTTCGCTGGGTCGTCACTATAGGCTTTCTGCGCGCCTGCACAAACGAAAACCGTTTGCCCGGGCGGATTTGGCGGCGCGGGCGGCGCGCCGATGCCGACAGCCGCTCATGTCGCGCTCATGTCGCGCTCTTGCCGGGCGCGGGGCTGCTGCGCCGCGTGTCTGGTACGCGGCGGCGAATCGATGCATTTGCCATGCATTAAAAGGGCCCCGCCGAAGCGGAGCCCAGAGCCCTGGCAGGCGCGGCCAGCGCGCCGGCCGGCTTCGACCGGTCAGCCGCGGTCCTTCAGCGCCGCGCCCAGGATGTCGCCAAGCGAGGCGCCGGCATCGGAAGAGCCATACTGCTCCACCGCTTCCTTC
The DNA here is from genome assembly GCA_007120685.1 of Paracoccaceae bacterium. GTDB lineage: Bacteria > Pseudomonadota > Alphaproteobacteria > Rhodobacterales > Rhodobacteraceae > Pararhodobacter. The sequence goes on from SKNG01000219.1 coordinate 1,967, forward strand.
TCCTCGGCGATCTCGCGTGCCTTGATCGACAGGCCCAGCTTGCGGGTCTTGGCATCGACCGAGGTGACGCGGGCATCGACCTTGTCGCCGACCTGGAACCGCTCGGGGCGCTGGTCGGCACGGTCGCGGGCCAGATCCGAGCGGCGGATGAAGGCCTTCATGCCGTTGTATTCGACCTCGATCCCGCCATCCTCGATCGAGGTGACGCCGACCGTGACCACCGAACCGCGCTTCACGCCGTCGATGGCTTCCGAGAAGCTGTCATCGCCCAGCCCCTTGATCGACAGCGAGATGCGCTCGCGCTCGATATCGACCTCGGAGACCACGGCCTTGACCATGTCACCCTTGCGATAATCCTGGATGGCATCCTCGCCACGCTGATCCCAGCTGATGTCGGACAGATGCACCATGCCGTCGATATCGCCCTCCAGCCCGATGAACAGGCCGAATTCGGTGATGTTCTTCACCTCGCCCTCGACCGGCGTGCCGGCCGGGAACTTTTCGGCGAAAAGCTCCCACGGGTTGCGCATGGTCTGTTTCAGGCCCAGGCTGACGCGGCGCTTGGCGCTGTCGATCTCCAGCACCATGACCTCGACCTCCTGGCTGGTGGAGACGATCTTGCCCGGGTGCACGTTCTTCTTTGTCCAGCTCATCTCGGACACATGCACCAGCCCCTCGACGCCGGGCTCCAACTCCACGAAGGCGCCGTAATCGGTGATGTTGGTCACGCGACCCTTGTGGACCGAGCCCAGCGCGTAGTTGCGTTCCACCGCATCCCAGGGGTCGGCCTGCAACTGCTTGATGCCCAGGCTGATGCGATGAGTTTCCTTGTTGATCTTGATGACCTGGACCTTCATCGTCTCGCCGATGGTGACGATCTCCGACGGGTGGTTGACCCGGCGCCAGGCCATGTCGGTGACGTGCAGCAGGCCATCCACCCCGCCCAGATCGACAAAGGCGCCGTATTCGGTGATGTTCTTGACCACCCCATCGACAACCTGCCCCTCGGCCAGCTTGGCGATGATCTCGGCGCGCTGTTCGGCGCGGGATTCTTCCAGAATGGCACGGCGGCTGACGACGATATTGCCGCGGCGGCGGTCCATCTTCAGGATCTGGAAGGGCTGTTTCAGCCCCATCAGCGGGCCGGCATCGCGCACTGGGCGCACATCGACCTGGCTGCCGGGCAGGAAGGCCACGGCACCGCCCAGATCGACGGTGAAGCCGCCCTTCACGCGGCCGAAGATCGCGCCCTCGACGCGCGCCTCGTCGGCATAGGCCTTTTCCAGACGGTCCCAGGCGGCCTCGCGCCGGGCCTTGTCGCGGCTGACCACGGCCTCGCCGCGGGCGTTTTCCACGCGCTCCAGGTAGACCTCGACCTCGTCGCCCACGGCGACTTCGGGGGCCTCGCCGGGATTGGCGAATTCCTTCAGGTCGACGCGGCCTTCCATCTTGTAGCCGACATCGACGATGGCCTGGCCCGCCTCGATGGCGATGACCTTGCCGGTGACGACGCTGCCTTCCTGCGGCGTGTCAATCTCGAAGCTTTCGTTCAGGAGGGCTTCGAACTCCTCCATGGTTGCCTTGGCGCACATGCGAGTGATGATCCTTTTCGTTCGTGCTTTTCCGGCCAGGCGGTTGGGTCCGCCGGTCTTTGGCTGCTTCCCTGCCGAATGCCC
>SKNG01000252.1 GCA_007120685.1 Paracoccaceae bacterium
GCCGCGCGCGCGTCGTCCAGCGCCTTGTGATAGGCCGCTTCGGCCTCGGCCGCCTGCATCTTGTAGGTCTCGGCCGCGGCGATGTCGTTCGAGATGGTGCCCGCCCGCTCGGCCAGAACCGAGCCGATGCGCGGCAGCGCCACGCGCGACAGGATCAGGTAAAGCACGACCAGCGTGACCACGAGCCAGAGGATCTGGTTCGGGAAGGTCGAGAAATCGAGTTGGGGCATCCCCGCCCCGTTGCCGCCATTATCGGCCATGATGTCCTCCTGACGAACCGTTCAGCCGTCTGGCCAACCGGGGGCACCATGCGGCGCCGCCCGGTCGGAGAGTCACGAAACCGGTCGTATCAGACGGCGAACATCAGCAGAAGCGCAACGAGGAACGAGAAGATCCCCAGCGCCTCGGCAAAGGCGATGCCGATGAACAGGAACGCGGTCTGGCCGGGCGCTGCCGAGGGGTTGCGCAGGGCGCCGGCCAGGTAGTTGCCGGCCACATGGCCCACACCGATCCCGGCGCCGCCCATGCCGATGCAGGCCAGGCCGGCACCGATGTATGCACCCATTTGTACGAGGTCGCCTTCCATGTGATCTCTCCTTCAGGAATTGGAATTGGCAGATAGGGGTATCCGAACCGCGCGTCAGTGATGCGGATGCAGCGCATCCTTCAGATAGACGCAGGTCAGGATGGTGAAGACATAGGCCTGGATCACCGCCACCAGCAGTTCCAGCGCATAAAGCGCGGCCACGGCCAGAACCGGGATGAAGAAGGCCGCACCCAGCGCCGCGGCAAAGCCCGCGAACACCTTGGCCACCGCATGCCCGGCCATCATCGCGCCGGCAAGACGAATGGAATGGCTGACCGGGCGCACGAAGTAGGAAATCAACTCGATCAGCGCCAGCACCGGTCGCAGCGCCAGCGGTGCGCTGTCCACCCAGAACAGGCGCAGGAAGCTGGCGCCGTTCAGCACGAAGCCCAGCACGGTGACGGTGATGAACACGCCCAGCGCCAGCACCGCGGTCACGGCGATATGCGAGGTGGTGGTGAAGGCGAAGGGGATAAGGCCGAGGATGTTCGCGAAGAAGACGAACATGAAAATCGTCATGATATAGGGGAAGAAGCGCACCCCGTCGCGGCCGGATACATCCTCGATCATCTTGTAGATGAAGCTGTAGGTCAGTTCCGCCATCGACTGGCTGCGCGTCGGCACCAGGGCCCGGCCCCGGCTGCCCACCACCATCAGCAGCGTGACGGCCAGCACGGTCAGCGCCATCCACAGCGTGACATTGGTGATGGTGAACATGCCCACGGTATCGCCGCCGAACAGCGGGCGCACCTCGAACTGGTCCATCGGCCTGATGACCAGGCCACCATTCGTATCAGCCACGTTCCGTTTCCCTTCAGTCCCCGGCGGGTTTGCCCGCCTGTTCCTCGCCTTGGCGCTGCAGGTCGGCGGCGGTGCGCATCATGGTGCGTATTCCGGCCGCCAGCCCCAGCAATGTGAACAGCACCAGGAAGATAGGCCGCGTGTCGAACAGCACGTCCAGCCCCAGCCCGATGCCGAAACCGACCAGCAGGCCGGCCACCAGTTCCGTCACCATCCGCCAGGCCACCTGCCCCAGCGCATGGCTGTCCGTCTTCTTCGGGGCCGGCTCGTGCTCCTGGCGCATCCGGGCGATCCGGTCTTCCAGCGCGCGCAGCCGCTCCAGATCGTCCTGCCCGGACATCGCCAAGCCCCTTCGACCAGTCGCGCGCAACCTAGGCGTCACGCCAAAGCGAGTCAAGCGTGATCGATGGCGTCTTAGCTTCTGAAACAAAACGGAAAAATTTCGGCCTTGGCGCTGAGCGCCAGCAGTTCGGGCGCTACCAGCACTCGGCTTCATGTTCAACCATCCGGTTGACCATGCCTGGCTGCCGGGCCAGAAAGACCCATGCAGCCCCCTTTGCCCCGGCCCCCGCAGGACAGACTGGACGCGGTCTTCGCCGCGCTGGCCGACCCCACACGCCGCGCGATCCTGTCGATGCTTCTTGAAGACGACATGGCGGTCACCGATGTCGCCGCCCCCTTCGCCATGTCGCTGGCGGCAATCTCCAAGCACCTCGGCATCCTCGCCCAGGCCGGGCTGATCAGCCAGGAAAAGCGCGGCCGCGTGAAATGGTGCAAGCTGGAGCCCGACGCCCTGCGCGAGGCCTCGGTCTGGATGCAGGCCTTCGGCCAGTTCGAGCCGGTCAACCTCGACGCCTTCGAGCGTTTCCTTGAACGCGACCTCGCCACCGACTTCCCCGCCGACCCGCCGCCCGATTGACTCAAGGCCCGATTGACTGAAGGCCCGACTGACCGGAAGCCCGCCTGCCCCCTCATCTTGCCCCAAATACGCCGGGGGGAGTCGCGCGCCAGCGCGACGGGGGGCAGCGCCCCCCGCCCCCGTCACCCCAACAGCGCCGCCACCTCGCCCCGCACCTTTTCCGCCGCCTCGGCCTTCACCGGCCCGTAGCCGCGAATGCCCATCGGCGCCGCCATCACTCGCCGCCAGCGTTCCATGTCCCCCGCCGCCTCGGCCACCGCGCGCTCCATCAGCCCCTCGAACCAGGTGATCAACGCGCGCTCCATCTGCCGCTCGGGGTGGCGGCCGAAGACATCGAACGCCGTGCCGCGCAGACCCTTCATCCGCGCCAGCAGGGCAAAACCCGGCCGCATCGCCCAGCCGGGGAAGCGCCGCTTGTTCGGCCGCCCGCGATGGTCCTTGCCCGTGGGCCACAAGGGCGGCGCCAGATGGTAATTCACCGTCGCCCCCGGCCCGAACTCGGCCGCGATCTTCGTCGCAAAGCCCGCGTCGCGGTGCAGCCGCGCCACCTCGTATTCATCCTTGTAGGCCATCAGCTTGAACAGGCTCTTCGCCGCCGCCGCGGACAGCGCCTCATCCCCCAGCGCCAGCACCGGCGCCAGCCGGTCGCGGTAGCGCTGCGCATAGGCCGCGTCCTGATACTCGGTCAGGAAGGCCGCGCGTCGCTCGATCAGTTCCTCCAGCGTCTGCACCTTTGGCCGCGCGCCCGCCGCCTCGGCCAGCAGGTCGGCGTTGACGGCGGCCAGCCGGCCCAGCGCAAGGGCGCGGCGATTCGCCTCTGGCTGCACCCCGTTCAGATCGATCGCCCGGTCCAGCGCGGCCAGCGACACCGGCACCAGCCCCTGCTGCCAGGCCAGCCCCAGCATGATCATGTTGGCATAGACCGCGTCGCCCAGCAGCACCTCGGCCAGCCGCCCGGCATCGACCGCGCTGGCCTGCCCGGCAATCGCCGTCTCCAACGCCTTCAGCCGCGCCGGGATCGCCAGCGAGGCATCGCGGTTCAGCACGATATCCCCCGTCGGCATCTCGCTCAGCGTCACCACCGCTTTCGTGCCGGGCCGCAGGCAGGCCGAAGCCTTTGGCGCGGTGGAAACCACCAGATCGCAGCCGATCAGCGCGTCGGCACTGGCGGCATCGATGCGCACCTGCTGGATATCCTCGGGGCTGGGCGCCAGCCGCAGATAACTCAGCACGGGGCCGAATTTCTGCGCGAAACCGGTGAAATCCAGCACCGAGGCGCCGCGCCCCTCCAGATGCGCGGCCATCGAGATCAGCGCGC
>SKNG01000367.1 GCA_007120685.1 Paracoccaceae bacterium
GAAAGGAGATGGACATGAAGGTTCGCACTGCACAGGCGCGCGTAACCGACGCGGCACGGGCGGTCCGCGCGTTGGCCGAGGAGCTGGGACAGGGTGGCGCGACCCGCCCGGATTTCCTGGCGATTCACTTCGGCGTCGGGCTTGATGCGGCCACCCTGCATGGGGCGGCGCAGGAGGTCTTTGGCGCCGGTCCCCTGCATGGCGGCTCGTCCTGTCTTGGCATCATGGGCACGGCGGGAGCGGTCATCGACGGCGCGGGAATTGGCGCCCTGGCAATCTGGGATGCCGATGGCAGCTTCGGGACCGCATCTGCCGATCTTGGCGATGACGCCAAGGCTGCGGCCAAGGCTGCTGCAAACGCTGCGCTGATAGCCGCCGGCAGACCGGGTGAGATGCCCGATCTGGTATGGCTGACAGTCGCCCCGGGACGCGAGGAACAGGTCCTTGCGGGTCTGCGTGACGTCGTCGGCCCCGAGACGCTGATCGTCGGCGGCAGTTCCGCCGACAACGACGTATCTGGATCCTGGGCGCAGTTCGGACCCGACGCCGTTCACGCCGACGGGGTTGTCGTGTCGGTCCTGTTCCCGTCCGGCTCCGTGGCCTCGGTCTATCAAAGCGGTTATGCACCCACGGGTGCAAGTGGCGTGGTCACTGCGGTTTCAGGGCGACGCCTGCACCAGATTGACGGCCGCCCCGCCGCGGTTGTCTACGATGAATGGACGGCGGGCGCGCTGAAACCGGCTGAATCGGAACCGAGGTCGATCCTCGCAGACGCGACGCTCTGGCCACTGGGGCGCGTGACGCATCATGTTGCGGGCGTGCCCTTTCATCTTCTTGTGCATCCGGCTGCATCCCACCCCGATGGATCGCTCGATCTTTTCGCCGATGTCGAGGTGGGGGACCGGCTGTGGCAGATGCAGGGGTCGGCCGAAAGCCTTGTTGGGCGTGCGGGCCGCGTGGCCGCGCAGGCGCGGGCCGAGGTCGGAGGCGATGTGTCCGGGGCGCTGGTCGTCTATTGCGGGGGCTGCATGCTGGCGGTGCGGGACCGGATCGAGGAGGTGCACGCCGGCATAACATCCGCCCTTGGTGACGTGCCATGGATCGGCGTGTACACGTTCGGCGAACAGGGCGCGCCGGCGGGGGATGCGTCCCGGCACGGAAACCTGATGATCTCATGCACGGTTTTCGCGGAGTAGGGTCATGAAGGGCGCGATCTTTGTCGAACTGCCGGCGATGGCCGATGCCGAGCTTCCGGGCTTCGACACGGTGCGCAACGGGACCGATGACATGGGACTGCCCTGCCGCTCTCCGCGCCCGTTGGCGAATTTCCGCGCAGGCCTGATCGACGGCTGTATCGTCCGAGTCGGAAAGACAGCGGACATTGCCCGCACCGATCGGGAAAGCGATGGTTTGACGGTCGCGGAATGCCGGATCAGGACAGGGCGAGGTGCGTGACGGATTACTCAGACGAAAAGCCGGTTTCGCGGGCAAGATACGAGCGCGAAAAGCAGGCACGGGCAGAGGCCGAGGCCCTTCTCGAAGCGAAGAGCCGAGAGCTTTTCGAGGCAAACCAGCGTCTGATCCGGGAGGCCGAAACGGTCAGGACCGCCTTGGCCGAGACAGAGGCCCTACGTCGACGAGAAGCCGTGTCGCTGGCGGAGCGGACGATCCTGACCGACGCCTTGACCGCGTTGTCGGGCAAGTCGAGCGCCGACACCGCGATGCAGGCGCTTCTTGAGGTCTTGCAGCGGCGGTTCGGGATTGCCGACGCATTCTTTGCGCAGGCCCACGGTGTCGAGGTGCGACTGGCCGCGGCTGTGTCACCGGATAGCGTGGGAACAATCCTGCCAGTCCCGGGTTCATTCCTGGCGCGACCTCGCCGCCTGGCCGGCTTGATAACAGTTGCGCAGGGCAAGCCCCTGCCACGCGCACTCACCAAGATCGCCTCGACGCTGGTCGCCCCGCTTGCCCTGCCCGGCGAGCCGGCAGGTGCGCTGATGCTGGTCTGTCAAATGCCGGGTCGGTTTTCAGCGCACGACCTGAAGACACTGGAAAGCGTGGCACTTCTGGCGGCGCAGGCGTTGCAGTCCCTGCGCGAGGCACGACGCAATGCACTGCTGGTTTCGCTGATCGAGGGCCAAGAGATCTCGGATGGGGCTGCCGTGCTGGACGCGCCGCTGGAGGCCATTCACCGGGCTTTTGGCCGGATGACCGACATGCAGGGGCAAGTCGTCGGGATCCTCGACGCCCTTCTCGGCGCGCCGCTGCACGAGGCAGATGCGAGCATCGAGCGTGCTCTGGGACGAATGGGTGACGCCACAGGCGTGGACCGGGTTTACGTGTTTCGACTGAGGTCCGATGGCGCCTTCATCGACAACACGCATGAATGGTGCGCGGCGGGAATAACTCCGATGCAGGAGATGTTGCAGGACATCCCGGCGGAGATGATCGACCATTGGCGCGCGGCTTTCGATGCAGGCGAGGACATCTCGATCCCGGATGTTGAGAGGATGCCCGATACCGCGCCCGAAAAGGCCATTCTGCTGGAACAGGGTATCCAGTCCCTTCTGGCCGTGCCAATCCTGAACGACGGGCAGTTTGCGGGGTTCGTCGGCTATGATGCGGTGCAGACCAGACGCCGGTTCCTGCCGGGAGAGGTCTATCTGATCCGCTCGGTCGCCAAGGTCATTGCATCCATTCTGGCGCGACGCGATGCCGAAGAACGATTGCTTGCCGCCCATGCCGAAACCCTGTCGCAGCGAACACGCCTCGAAGCGGTCCTGTCGGCTATGCCCGATCTGGTGGTCGAGCTTGATCGCTCGGGGCGTTTCGTGGCCTGGCATTCCGGAGCGATTGTCGTTCCCGATGCGGTAGCCGCGGCGTTTCATCAACGCAGTCCGGAACAGGCCCTGCCAGCCGAGCTGGCCTTGCAGGCACGAGAGGTGCTGGCAGAGCTGGATGCCGGCAAGCGCATGATACATCGTGAATTTCGTTACGCTCTCATCGGGGAATCAGAGCGCATCTGGCAGCTTTCCGCGTCCAGGATTGGCGACCAGGGCTATCTCTTCGTGACACGCGATGTGACCGAGGCACGCGAGCAGGCCGCGGCGATTGAGCGATTGTCGATGATCGCGAGGCGAACAACGAACCTCGTGGTTGTCACAGATGCCACACGTCGGATCGAATGGGTGAATGCCGCTTTCGAAAGCACAACCGGCTGGACGCTGGACGAAGTGCGTGGGCGCAACGCGGGCCATTTCCTGCAGAGCGCGGCAACCAATCCCGCCACGGTCGCCCGCATCCGAAAGGCACTTGACGCGGGCGAGCCGGTGCAAGCGGAAATCCTGAACCAGGCCCGTTGCGGGCGGGAGTATTGGGTCGCTCTCGACATCCAGCCCTTGCAGGACACGTCTGGCGCTTTGCAGGGATTCATGGCGGTTGAGACGGATGTGACCGAACGCCGCCAGCAGGCTGCGGACCTTCAGCGCTCGGCGGAAGCTGCGGCTCTGGCACGCTCCACCCTCGAGGCTGCGGTCGAAGCGCTGCAAGACGGGTTCGTGCTGTTCGACGCGCAGGACCGGCTTGTGATCTGCAACCGCAAGTATCGCGA
>SKNG01000048.1 GCA_007120685.1 Paracoccaceae bacterium
AGCCCGCACCCTCTGGGTGATCCATGAAACGCGACCCTCACAGCAGTCAACGCCATGATTTAAATCAGAAATACCATGGTCACGACAGCGAAATCACCGGATTACTTGGGGAATGTGGGTTGAGCTGTTTGCACCGCGCTCCTTGCGCCCCGACAATAGAGCGACCTACTGCGCCATGTCTTGGACTCCCTCTCAGCCAAGCCCGCCCGAGAGGATATCTGGAAACCTGGTCAAGCGATTGGTTCAGTGAGCCGAGGTTCCTGATGGTGCCGAGTTTGATCGGCGGCTCCGGGCTCCTTACGTCGAGCTGCGTTGCAGCATCGACCTTACGATGTTCGTGGGCCGAGCCAGCGTCGCGCCCGGCCCTCTTCTGCCGTTCGTCGTCGCTGGCATGCGGCAACACGGCGCCACCAGACCAGACGTTCGTGCTGATCGCAGCATGCGTCCGTTGGAGATTGGCCATCATCTTGGTGGACTCATCGCCGGGCTCGTCAGAACCGGCCGGTCTTCCAGCGCTTCAGAAGGATGAAGGCCAACCATCCGACGGGGCCGAACATGAAGCACAGCAGAAGCGGTGCGATCATCAGGCGATGCGGCATCTGCAAGGTCTGCGATTCTTCCAGGATCATGCGCCCGATCAGCAGATCGAACGCCAGGAAGTGCAGCCAGGCCGCCAGCACGATCGCGGGGTCGTAGCTCAGCAACGCCAGAAGCTTTTCGATCGATCCGAACCCGCCCTGGGCCTGAAGATAGAGCGGCACGAACAGCACGGCATAGGCGAAGGCGAAGATGGCAGGGATGATCAGGCCGACGATCAGCCGCCGCCCCATGGCCCAGCCGGGGAAGCCGAGAAGCACGGCCCAGCCGAACAGGGCGAGGGCATTGAAGATCCAGAACAGGGCATCGATCATCGCGCCAACCTGCCGGTGCTGCGCGCCATCCACACCCCGAGCATGATGGCAAGCGCGACCACGGCGGCAAGAGCGCAAATGGCCACTATCGTGGCATTGTCGAACAGGAACAGCGATTTGCCTTGTGCTGTGCGGATGACCGACCAGGCAAAGAGCGCGATGTAGATCGACGCCAGAAACCCGAAGGCCTGCCACTCCGTGCGGCCAAGACACAACAAGACAACTGCGATCAAGGGCATGGCCTGCAGGCCGTGTATTCCGATGAAATGCGGCACGCGCCAGTCGCCGGCGACAAGGCTCCAGCCGAAGAGCGCAAGCCTGGGGCCATCGCCGCTGCCGACACCATGCGCGCCGATCGTGGTGGGGCGCAGCCCGCTGGCAAGCGCTGCCGCCTGCTCCACCGTCGGCTGGACCATCATCACCCCGACCGAGCCACCCATCAGCATAACGACGATCCCCAGCGCGACAGCCGCACGCGCGAGGGGCGGGGCAGTGCCGGGCCTGCGGGCAAGCCCGATCAGCATCAGAAGCGCCGCCAGAACAAGCCCGATGGTGCCAAGCCCCATGATCGTGAACATAGCCCGGTCAAAGGCAGTCTCGTAATTGAAATGGCTGGGCACACCGCGCAGCGCCTGCAGGAAGATCGGCCCCGTTTCGGCCAACAGGGCTGCGAGCGTGACCCAGATGCCGAGTGCGAACCAGCGGTCACCGGCCTCGGCCCGGCGTGTCCAGAGCCCGATCAGGCAGAGCGTCGTGCAATGGACGACAAAGGAGATCGCGAACTTCAACGGCTTCAGCGCGACCGGATCGCCGGACGGCAGGACGCGTGGATCGACCAGCAGCGCCACCAGCGTGGCGACCGTGAGGGCCAGATAGATCCCGGCCCAAAGGCCCGCGTGCCGGATGGCGCGGCGGGGCTCGAGCAGAAAGGGCGGCATAGACGCCCTCATGGATAAACCATGCGGATTGCAAGGCGCGCGGGGCTGTCCAGTGTGAAGCGGGCTGCCCTGAACCGCGGCGGGCCCAGAAAACCCGGGTTGTTGGATGTGCCGAAGCCTTCTTGCGGCAACCCGATCAGGGACTTTGTCATCTGGCCATCGCCATCTTCGTCATGCACAGCGATGAGCGCGTAGATGCCCGGCGGCACATCGCTAAAGGTCACCACGACCGGCCGCTGACTTGCCGGAACCCGAAGGGTTGCCGCGGCACCGGACCACCGGTTGGGAAAGCTGGCCGGCGTATCGTGGAGCGCGATCAGGATCTGACCGCGTGATGACCGGGCACCTTCCACGGTCACGTCGATCGTGTTGGCGAGCGCGCGCGAGCTGTCGGTGATCAGGGCGACGAGTCCACAAACGGCAAGGGCGATCATCGCGCGTTGACTGGTGCGCGCGCGCATCACGACGGTTCCCCTTGTGCGGCTGCGATGCGAGCCTTCAGCGCCGCCATGCCTTGCGCGCGCGTCACTAGCGGCGCGTAGCCAAGCTCTGCCTTGGCCTTTGCGAGGCTGATCGTGAAGCCGATGCCCATCAACCGCATCACCTCGCGGGTGATCGGCGGCTCGCCACGCAGGCGCCCCAGCCGCCAGACGGTTTCCAGCCCGTGCGCCAGCGCCCATGCCAGCCCCGTGGGCACGGACCGGGTTGGCGGCGTCAGGCCGCCCGCCAGAATGCGCTGGTCCAGAAACTCCCGCAGTTCGGTCACCTCTGTGTCGGCGATGAAATAGGCCTCGCCACCGCGCCCCTGCTGCGCGGCGAGCAAGGCACCGTGGCAGGCATTGTCGACATGGCACGTGGTGTGCCGGTAGTGCCCGCCGCTGAAATAGGCGAACTGCCCGGCCCTGATCCGCGTGCCAAGGGCGCCGTCGAACGTGTCGCCGGACCCCCAGATCAGCGGCGGGCGCACAGCCATGATGGCCATCGCGTCACTGCTTTGCGCCAGCGCTGCCGCCTCGGCCATCGCCTTGGTCGCCGAATAGGGCAGATAGCGCCGATCGGTCAGCGGGGCCGTTTCGTCGATGTCGAACATCGTCACGGCATCGCGCATGACCACTGAGGCCGCACTCACCAGAACGACACGCTTGACGCCCGCCGCCCGTGCGGCAGCGATCAGGGCCATGGTCGCCTCGACATGGACGGTCACAAAGTCATTCCAGTCGCCCCAGAAATGCAGATGGGCCGCTGCATGAAACACCACGTCCACGCCTTCAAGTGCTGCCCGCCAGGTGTCAGGATCCGACAGATCACCCGCGACGGGCCGTGCGCCCTTGGCCGAAACGCTGGCATGCGCGGAATCGGATCGCGCCAGGGCCGCGACTGCGACGCCCTGCGCGACCAGCATCTCGATCAGCCGCCCCCCGAGAAAGCCCGACCCACCTGTTACAAACGCAAGTTGCATGCTAACCCCTATAACGTCGCTATATTGGTATAGCGCCGCTATAGAAGAAAACAAGACCATGTCCAAAGACACGACGCAGGCGCGCATCCTTCATGCGGCCATCGACATCCTCGAGGCGGATGGGATCGAAGGGCTGACGACCCGAGCGGTCTGCGATGCGACCGGGGTGACGGCGCCGACGCTCTATCATCACTTCACCAACAAGGACGGGCTGGTTGCGGCGGTCATCCGGCATGGCGTGCATGAGTTTCTGACCCGCAAGCGCGAACTTAAACTGTCAGACGACCCTA